>CAIOLR010000035.1 GCA_903859135.1 uncultured bacterium
GTATTAATTGTCAAATCTGCTTCAGATTCTTTAGCACTAAATTCATGAGTGAATCTTATTGCTAAGGAGAAATCAACCAGCAAAATCATGGAAGCTATATTCACAAAGAACAATAAAACAGAACAAGGATTTGAGATCAGAAAACAAAGGTCTTATGACATGATTGTATTTTGCCATTTGTGCTGGGATTTTGTCCATCAGCGGCCACAGTATATCATAAGCCGTATGGCCAAACAATTTAAAATCCTGTTTATTGAAAAGCCCTATCCGCTCGAAGGACAGCGTGATAGCCAATTGATAGAAGTGAGTCCTATGCTGCATGTGCTAAAGCCAAATGTTCATCGTACTGAAGATATCTACACCATTTTGTCCCAGTATGTCAATAATAGCACGCCAATAAGTATAGGATGGTTTTATTCTCCTTCTTTTATCTCGCTTCTTAACCATTTTGATTTTACTACGGTTGTGTATGACTGTATGGATGAGCTATCTCTTGTAAAAGGTGCATCTTCACCATTCATAGACCAAGAACAATACTTGCTTACTAATGCAGATATGGTTTTTACAGGGAGTAAAGCATTATATGAATCCAAAGCTTTACTTCATAAAAATGTCTATTATTTTCCTAGTTCTGTTGAGGAAATACATTTTGCTAAAGCACTACAGGCTATTGCTGTTCCTGAAGAAATCGCTTCTTTCCCCGCTTGTATTGTGGGATATTGTGGGATCATTGACGAAAGAATTGATCTTCCACTATTGGATGAGATTGCTGTCCTTGAACCTGATGTATCTTTTGTAATGATTGGGCCAATCACCAAGATTAGTGAGCATGAGCTACCGAAAAGACCCAATATTCATTATCTAGGAATAAAGAATTATAATGAGCTTCCCAACTATATAAAAGCTTTTGACATAGCCATGATACCATTTGCACTTAACGATGCAACGAAATACATCAGCCCCTCTAAAACTTTGGAATATATGGCAGCTGGCAAGCCTATTGTTTCTACAGCCATAAAAGATGTCGTGCATGATTATAGCCATTGTATAACGATCATTCAAACAGCGCAAGATTTTGCTAAAGCTATTAAAGAGGACTTTGCTGATTTTCCAGATCCTGTCACTCAACGTGAATATACAAGTATCCTTAAAAACACTTCGTGGGATAGTACCGTAGCTGCAATGCAATCATTAATAAAAAGTAAAACTCTAGATGATTAATTACGACAAAGCATTTGTCGGTTGAAATGAGGCGTAAGTGCAGATTTTTCCAAATGTGGAAATTCCATCACGCTACACTACTGTTGTCCATAATCCCCAAAAATTTGTCCTTTTGTTAGTTTTTACAACAAAAGGACAAATTTGATTCATAATTTTTTCTCCCTGAACTCAAAATAAGTATACTTTTGCTTTTTAACTTGCGTAATATTTTATGGTTATTAAGTTTAATAATACACATTTAGAAGCCTTAGCTAAAGACGAATCTGTTCATACAGAAACGAAGTTTGATAAATTTACATTCAAAAAGGCATTAAAGATTTTACAAGGCATGCCAGATGTTCAGAGTTTGAGAGCCTTAGGCAGCTTGCATTTTGAGAATTTAGCTGATGACATGAAAGACTTATATGCGATTAGGGTAGACCCTAATTTCAAGTTGATTTTTGCGATCGAAAAAGACAACATGATGTTCAACAACATTATTATAATAAAAGAATTGCTGTTACAACGAGGCATATTGGATGTCTCTTAGATCAGTTGGTTTAATCTAAGCAATCTCTGAATATAGATAGTGTTTTTGTAAATCAGAATTATTTTCTAAGATTTTTTGATATTTTAAAACCAAAATATTAATTTTTTATCAGAGCCTGTTTAAAAATGAAAAAGGAATAATATTATAGGCCTGAAAAGCGATTGGAAATAGTCTTTTTTGTTGTGACGAAACTTCAAAAAAATGTA
>CAIOLR010000036.1 GCA_903859135.1 uncultured bacterium
ATTTAAATAATTTTCTTTATAAATTTTCATTGCATCCCAAAAAATATCTAAAAATTCTCTTAGATAAACTCCACCTTCATTTTGACAAACCTCATATGATGGATCTTGCCACGGATATGCTTTTGAGTATTGACCCCATGGTCTCCAGTCTTGCCATTGACCAAACCATTGATCATTATTTGTCTTAGAACGAATAATAAAATCTTGAGTTGCTTTTGGATCTTTTAAAACATTTTTAAAAAGTATTACATCTTTTGCTAAAAGGGTATGCTCCATTTACTGATCTTCTTCCTCTAAGACATCGTCTTCCTCTAAGACTTTCCACCAAGACCATTCTTTTTGCCATCGCTGTCCAATAGGGGACTCTAACCATTCTTTAGATTCACGAATTGCTTTGTTTCTATGCTCTATGTACCACTCTTGACTCATTTCTTCTGCATCTTTTAACATATCGTATACAACAAATGTAACAGTTCTTTTATTATCACCAGTGACTGAGTTTGCACCGTGTAGAACTGCAGATGACTGTACAACTACGTCACCTTTGTGTGGTTGCATCCATGTATTTGATACTGGGTAGTATAGTTCTCCACCATCCATCTCAGCGAGGTATATGACTCCTCCAAAAGCTTTTTTCTTTGGATGAGGATCATGAGCTTGATCATCTCTGTGTATGCCAAATGCTTTACCAGGCTCTGAATACCAGTGAAGAAAAGTTCCAACTTCATATTGAGTACCTTCAAAAAGATTTTCTATTTTTTTAACTAAGGCTGGAAGCATGCTTCCACCAATCAACTCAATTCCTTTATTTTGAGGGTTTACATATTTGTTTGGTGAGTTAGAGCCACGAAATGATTCTTCAAAAGCTTCGTTACACATATCTTCTGGTATAAATCCCCTAAGAACGAATGCGTCTTCATTTATTTTTTCCCAACCAGTAAAATCAAACATTTGTATTCCTCCTATATTCAATTATAGCACTACAGCATTATTGTTTGTGTATACCGCAATGTCTATAAACATATCGTACAGTTTTTGTGTTAATTCTTCGTTTAGCCCATCAACATCATGGCCTTTTGTTTTGTCGCTAGCCTCTAGGGTAAGTTCTTTGAGACCTATTGCGTCAAATATCTTTTTTTGAGTGATTACTTTTAGCCCAAGGGCGGAACCATACTCGTTTAGTGCGGCGCAAAATTCATTATTCTGCTGAAGACGTTCATCATAGGAGTATTCATCTACTTCTTCCCAATACGGAATAATGTTCTCTTTAAACTGAGGATGAGGCTCTGCAAGTATTAGCTGGGAGTTTGGGAAATATTGAATTAAAAAATCAACATAGCGTTTGACACATTCAGCAGCATTTTTGTATTTAGGTAATAGGTACTTTATGTCAATGTATCCAAACCAGGCTATTACTATGCCATCATCTTGGATTTCTGACCATCCTACTCTTCCCCCCTTTGGTTTTGGAGTTTCCATTAGTGAAGAGTATCGATTCATTTTTAAAAGATCATATGGATTAAATTTCCAAGCTGAGTGTCCACCTTTACCCCAAGCTTTTAATTCAATTCTTGTTTCACTATCAGTATAATGTTCAAATATTCTAGTTGA
>CAIOLR010000037.1 GCA_903859135.1 uncultured bacterium
AGTTTTTTAATTTGAAAAATTATTTTGTCAAATATTTTTTGGTATTATTCTTTTATGGCTCCTATTTCGTTATTGTCTGAGATGACTTCCTTTGAGCGAGGGAGGTCTGCTATTGAATTGATTCCGAAATAGTCCATGAAGATACTACTTGTTGAGTAGAGTATTGGTTTGCCAACGGTGTCGGCTTTTCCTGTAATGGTTATGAGTTCTTTTTCCAAAAGTTTTTGGATGGTATAATCGCAATTTACTCCCCTTATTTGTTCGATCTCAAGCTTGCTTATAGGCTGTTTGTAGGCGATGATGGCAAGTGTTTCGATGGCTGTTTGGCTTAGCTTTTTCTTTGAGCGATGGGCTTGAAGTTGGTTAACAATCGGGTGATACTCTTTTTTAGTTAAAAATTGATAACCCCCATCTATATGTACCAGCTCAATCACGAATGAATCAGCTTTATATTTCTCCTGAATGGTGTGTATGAACGGATGGATATCTTGTTCAGGAAGTTCTAAGTTCAATATTGATTCAATACTGTTTTTGATTTCAGCAATGCTGATGCTTCGGTCTGATGCAAAGATAAGTGCTTCAATATCTTGTTGGATCTTAGTAATCATACGTATGCCACTTTTATACTCAGTTCAGTTAGTACATGTTTTCTTTATAAAGAAGAATTTTGACTTTGTAATTGTTTGAACTTTAAAAGCTAGCAGGGGCCAAAAGTAAAAAATATTGCTAGATATTAAAGGGCTGGATGTATGACAAATGTGCACATATTTATACTTTTCTTTTTTTTGCGTGAGGGATAGAAACGAAAAGCCCGAAAGTGTAGCAAAGCGAAACGCGGACTTGTAGTGGATAGCCCGACCGAAGGGCACGCCCAATACCTATTTTTCACACATTCAAATGACTTTCAATACAGATTAATAGGCTATGACCTGCTGAACCATTTGTTCAGGCAGGTTTCTAAATTCGTATTGTTGTGTACGAAGTTGTGGTTCAAAACCGGCTTCTTGTATGGCATCCTGTATTCCCTGTGATGTAAAACGATGTGGGGCACCTGCAGCTGATACGACATTTTCCTCAATCATAATAGATCCAAAATCATTTGCTCCAGCGTGTAGGCATAGTTGGCTAACCTGTTTTCCCACAGTGAGCCACGATGCTTGAATATTTTTGACATTGGGCAACATGATACGGCTTAATGCAATCATGCGGATGTATTCATCTCCTGTAACTTGATTGGTAATGCCGCGTATTTTTTTGAGTAAAGTTCCATCATCCTGAAAAGGCCACGGTATAAATGCGATGAAGCCTTTGGCCTGTTTGGGCTTTTCTGATTGGACCTGGCGCAACCAAACTAAATGTTCAAAACGTTCTTCTAGTGTTTCTATATGTCCAAACATCATGGTTGCAGAGGTCGTTAGTCCGAGTTGGTGAGCGGCACGCATTACGTCGAGCCACTCTTGACCACCACATTTCCCTTTTGAGATTAAGCGGCGTACACGGTCGTTTAATATTTCTGCTCCAGCTCCAGGTAATGAATCCAGTCCAGCTTGCATCAAAATGCGTAATACTTCAGTGTGACTGATACCCTCCAGCTTGGCAATGTGTGCAATTTCGGGTGGACCAAGTGCATGTAATTTGAGTGTGGGGTATAAAGTTTTTAGTTCTTTGAATAAGTTGGCATAGTATGATAAACCTAAATCGGGATGATGGCCACCTTGTAGCAATAGCTGGTCGCCACCGTATCGAAAAGTTTCTTCTATTTTCTGCTTATAGGTTTCAATATCTGTGGTATAACTCTCGGCATGACCAGGCCTCCGAAAAAAATTACAAAACTTGCAATTAGCGATACACACATTTGTGGTATTTACATTTCTGTCGATGATCCAAGTTACTTTGCCGTGTGGAACCTGTTTTTTTCGAAGTTCATTAGCTGTATGCATGAGCTCGGCCGTAGCGGCATGTTTAAATAGAAATACGCCCTCTTCTTGTGTGAGAAAATCAAATTTTGAGGCGCGATGGAGGAGGCTAGAAATATTCATCGAGCGCAAATATAAAGACTTGCAGTCACAAAAATGATCGCGTGATCATAAAGCTAACACTATCATTTTTTATGCTTTTGGTGCCTGTTCGCTTTTATTTTTTATAAGTTGAGCAGTTCCATAAGTAACAGCACCTGCTATAAACCCACTTAAAAAAATAGCAATTCCAGTGAAAATTTTACTTGAGACAAGAGCAGCAATTAAACCTCCTCCTGCAACAATTATTGTTGGAATAACGCCTCCGTCGAGCTTTTTCATTTCGTCTATAGTCATTTGTTGAGCATAGTTCATTTCTAATACTTGTGATAGTTTCATGCTTATAGATATTGTTGGTAAATAATTCCCAGGGATAAAATTCCCAAGCCTACTACCTATTAATGAATATATATACGAATCATGATACTACGAAGTATTATGATTGCGATTTTTAATTTCATATCGGATGTAACTGGAAATAACCATGTCCAAATGGTTTTGATCATTGGGTTTTTCTTATTTTTGTGCCAGCTCATTATAAAGGTTAACGCAGATGTCAGTAGCAGAACAAAATTTAATTAATTCATTAGATAACAATGAATTGGGTTTTGAAGATTTTAAAAAAATTGTGATCCAGGATTATAAAATTGCATTTGAAAGTCGACAGGCTAGTCTACTTGGTCGCAAAGAGGTATTAACAGGGAAGGCCAAATTTGGGATTTTTGGAGATGGAAAGGAAGTGGCTCAGCTAGCAATGGCCAAGACATTTAAACAAGGTGATTGGCGATCTGGTTATTACCGAGATCAGACCTTCATGTTTGCTGCAGGGATGTTGACGATCACGGAGTTTTTTGCACAATTATATGCCAATACAGATGTCAAAGCAGATCCATCTTCGGCTGGTAGGCAGATGAATGCTCATTTTGCTTCGCGAAGCTTAAATGATGATGGAACGTGGAAAAGTCTAACCGAGATGAAGAATTGTTCATCTGATATTTCCCCAACAGGTGGACAAATGGCTCGTTTAGTTGGATTAGGCTTAGCGTCAAAAATATACCGGAACAATCCTGAACTAGAGCACCTAAACGGTTTTTCGCTGAATGGGAATGAAGTTGCCTTTGGTACCATTGGGAATGCATCTACCTCCGAGGGCGTTTTTTTAGAAGCCATCAATGCGATAGGGGTGTTACAAATACCTGTGGCAGTATCCATTTGGGATGATGCTTTTGGGATTTCAGTTCCAGCAGAGTACCAAACGACTAAGCAAGACATTTCGGAAGTTTTAAAAGGGTTTCAACGTGATGAGCATGGTGAAGGATATGATATTTTTAAAGTGAGAGGCTGGGATTACCCAGGGCTCTGCGAAACCTACGAAAAAGCGATTCGTGCTTGTCGTGACAATCACCGCCCAGTGATGATACACGTGACCGAGATGACCCAGCCACAAGGACATTCCACATCAGGATCCCATGAACGCTACAAAACAAAAGAGCGCCTAGCATGGGAAGCAGAACACGATTGTTTGCTACAGATGCGCCAATGGATCATTGATTCTTCGATAGCCGAAGATGAGGAACTGGTAGCTTTAGAAAAAGCAGCAAAAACAGATGTCCGCAATTGCCAAAAAGCAGCTTGGGCAGCATTTAGCTCGAAAATTAAAAAAGATGCGGATCGGGTGGTTGAGCTTTTTATGGCTTGCCCAGAAGAAGAAGTTCAGGCCATCGCTAAAGCACTTCAATCCACTACAGATCCATCCCGTAAGGAGATCGTTAGCGGCCTTCGTCAGGCGATCCGCCTCTTGCGCCATGTGGATTCTGACGCGAAGAGTCAATTAGTAGATTGGTACAATCAGCATCGTGACGAAAATTACGACTATTATAACTCCAAATTATTTACAGAAACTGCAGAGGCACCTTCAAATATACCCGTGATCGAGGCCATTTTTGACGAAAATGCGAAGCTGGTTGATGGGCGAGAGGTACTCAATGCTTGTTTTGATGCCAATTTTACGCGAGACCCCAGAATACATGCTTTTGGAGAAGATGTGGGTCAGATTGGGGATGTAAATCAAGGTTTCGCCGGATTGCAAGAAAAATTTGGGCTTACCAGAGTAGCCGATACGGGCATTCGAGAAATGACGATTATTGGGCAAGGCATTGGCTTAGCTTTGCGTGGATTAAGGCCCATTGCAGAGATTCAATACGTCGATTATTTGCTGTACGCATTAAATATTTTGAGTGATGATTTAGCCACTTTAAGTTACCGGACCAAAGCTGGTCAGAAAGCACCGCTGATTATCCGCACACGTGGTCATCGTTTGGAAGGGATTTGGCATTCGGGTTCTCCTATCGGGATGCTTTTAAATTCGCTTCGAGGCATCCATATTTGTGTGCCTCGCAACATGGTACAAGCAGCTGGAATGTACAATACGCTGCTTCGTTCGGATGAGCCTGCGCTGGTCATCGAAAGTTTGAATGGTTATCGTCTGAAAGAGAAGCTGCCACTGAATGTGGGTGAATTCACCGTCCCACTAGGTAAAGCTGAAATAGTACGTTTTGGGGCTGATATTACCGTCATTTCCTACGGTTCTACCTTGCGCGTGGTGCTTGAAGCAGCAGCGGAACTCGAGAAACTGGGAATAGATATCGAGGTGATAGATCCCCAAACTATTTTGCCTTTTGACGAAGAACAGGTATGTGTTCAATCCTTAGCCAAAACAAATAAATTATTGGTGGTGGATGAAGATGTTCCAGGTGGTGCATCGGCCTATATTTTACAACAGGTGGTCGAAGTGCAAAAAGGATATTATCACCTCGATGCACAACCGCGAACACTCAGTGCAAAAGCACATCGCCCACCGTATGGATCGGATGGCGATTATTTTACCAAACCGTCGGTAGACGACATCATTGAGAAGGTGTATGAAATATTCTACGAAGAGAATCCAGCTAAATTTCCAAAATTACTGTAAAAGCCCCAACAGGCCTTCTCCGTAGGATATTTATGGTGTCCGTAGAGCTGAGTGTTAGTCATATCTACGGATTAAGGAATCAACAGGAGTCTTTTGACTCCTGTGTTATTTAAAAATATCTCGCTCTAAATTTATTTTATGACCAATACTGATATTAAAAAGCACATGGATATGTTGGTTAAAGAACTTAATCAGCATAATTATAAATACTATGTGTTGGCTCAACCTACTATTTCTGATTTTGAGTTTGATAAAAAACTAGCGAAGCTGGTTGAACTTGAAAAAAAACATCCGGAACACCGAGACCCCGAATCACCAACCCAAAAAGTGGGTGGAGATATTACCAAAGAGTTTCGGGTTGTAAAACATAAATGGCCCATGCTGTCGCTGGGTAATACATATAATGAGCAAGATTTAAGAGATTTTGATGAACGAATCAAAAAATCCATTGGCCCTGATTTCGACTACGTTTGCGAACTCAAATTCGACGGATTGTCCATCAGTTTAACCTATGAACATGGACAATTGCTGCGAGCGGTTACCCGAGGTGATGGTACTCAGGGTGATGATGTGACGGCAAATGCGAAAACCATTCGCTCCATTCCTAAACAGTTGACAGGTTTTGGTTATCCCGATCATTGTGAAATACGTGGTGAAGTTTTTATGCATCGTCCTGCGTTCGAACGTCTGAATAATGAACGGGTAGAAAATGGCGATGTGACCTACGCTAATCCACGTAATTTTGCATCTGGTACACTTAAAATGCAAGATTCAGCAGAGGTAAGTCGTCGTCCGCTAGACTGCTTTTTATATTTTTTGTACACCGATAAACTCCTTTACGATACACACTGGGAAAGTCTGCAGGCTGTAAAAAACTGGGGATTCCATACCTGTGAGCATAATCAATGGTGTAAAACGATCGATGATGTGTTGGCATTTATCCATACGTGGCAGGAGCAGCGGTTTAATTTGTCGTACGATATTGATGGAATTGTAATTAAGGTCAATAAGTACACCCAACAACAGGAACTTGGTTTCACGGCAAAGTCGCCTCGTTGGGCTATCGCTTACAAGTATAAAGCCCAGGAGGTCGAAACCGTTTTACATCATGTGAGTTATCAAGTTGGACGTACAGGGGCTGTTACTCCCGTCGCCAATTTAAAGCCTGTATCCTTAGCTGGAACCATTGTAAAAAGAGCCACCTTACATAATGCCAATGAAATTGACCGCCTAGATCTACACGAAGGGGACACGGTTATGGTAGAAAAAGGAGGTGAAATCAT
>CAIOLR010000038.1 GCA_903859135.1 uncultured bacterium
AGATTTAAATAATTTATCTAATAGAGAAACACAAGATGTTATAAAATTAAACAAAGATCTTGAAAATTTATCTAACCGGGAGATTCAAGATATAAAGAAACTTACTGATAAAGAGACACAAGATTTTGCATATCTCGATCAAAACCTTAAACAACTTCAAGCAACAGAATCTGAAGATTTTAGAAACGTTTCTAACGATCTAAAATCATTAAGAAACAAAGAAGCCGATGACTTTTTCAGACTATCTAATGATCTAACCGGTAAATTATCAGCACTCGGATCGGACTTAAATCAAGTTAAATCAAACTTTGGTGATAAACTAAGTAAAATCTCAAATGGAACTAAAAACAAAGATACGATTGAATTCGGACAAGGTGTACAAAAAGCTGGTGCAGCTGGACACCTTGGATATCAAGTTTGGAGTGATGGTTTAGATATTGTTGGAGCAGGAACAGATATTGCTAATCTTAAAGTAAAAATATGGGACACTCTAGATATAGTAGGAACAAACAATAATGGAACAATTAATGTGATTAAAGATGATCCAGGTCCAATGATTCAAAAAAAGTATGAAAATGATATTGGCAGCCGTTATGGTATAGGACAATTCCCATATGGACAAATAAAAATGTATACTGGATCTAGTTTTGCTCCATCCACTGCAAGTCTATCTATTGCTAAAAAAGATGGATCATTCGACGATATATTGACTATAGACAATAATAGAAAAACAACAATAAATGGTCAACTCTGTGTTGGACCTAATAACTGCGTGGATCAAAACACATTTAATAAAGGTGGTGGTAATGCCAACGATACATGGATAAATGCCGATTATCCAGGAAATGATATTTGGAGTGGTAATGTTATAGATAAAGATGATTGCAAAGCCAAATGTGTCGCGAATCAAAGTTGTGGAGGTGTGACTTATGCAGTGAATAATAATAAACCAATTTGTTGGCAAAAATCTAAACTTGAAGGAGAAGGCTCAAAGGGTGCACCCGATCGTATATCGTGGTCCAAAACAAATGGAAATGATGCATTTAATAAAGATGGTTCTGATTATGTTTTAAAAAATAACAACCTTAAATTCTCAAGGAACTGGACTGGGTTTCCCGATAATAAAGCAGATGCTGCAGAGATATCAAATGATGTTAAAGATTTCAAGACGCTCATGCTTGTAGGTAACAAAGCAGCTGGGGGTCCTCGTCGTGTCAGTGTATGGGACAAACTAGAAGTCAATGGTCAATTGTGTGTTGGAAATAACTGTGTGGATCAAAACACATTTAATAAAGGTGGTGGCAATGTCGGAAGCAAAAACAAAGATACGATTGAATTCGGACAAGGAATGCAAAAACAAGGTGATGCGGGTAAAATTGGATACCAGACATGGAGTGGTGGTTTAGACATAGTTGGAGCTGGTACAGATGGATCTAATCGCAAAGTTAAAATATGGGATAACATGGATATTGAAGGGTCTATCAATGTATTACGTGGTGATCCAGGTCCAATGATTCAAAAGCAATATGATATGAACAATAGAGGTGATCGTTATGGGATAGGACAATTTCCAAATGGAACACAGCGAATGTATACAGCAAATGCTTTTGGACCTGCAACTGTGAATCTATCTCTAGCAAAAAGTGATGGATCATTCGACGATATATTGACTGTAGACAATAATAGAAAAACAACAGTGAAAGGCGATTTCTGCATTGGCGATGTTTGTATAAACAAGAGTGACTTGGCTAATATGAAAATTGGTGGCAATGTATTGCAAGGTATGCAAGGTACTTGGCGAGCAACAAATGGATCATATCCAGGAGACTTCATTTTCAACCAAACTCCATGGCCAACAGGACAAGCAAATCTTATTAATTCTCCAAGATGGGGTGCATTAGGAGTTCTACTAATTAATAATGGACAATGTTTTTTTCCAAGTATTGGTGGTGATTATTTTAGACCCAATGGGTTGGGAATAGGTTCTTCATTTCAATGGCTGAGTGGCACATATACACGTATTAGTTAAATAAAACTTTCTAATAATTTTACTTTTTCTTCTAAATTTGAA
>CAIOLR010000039.1 GCA_903859135.1 uncultured bacterium
GAAAATAATTTTAAAATTATCCACATCATCGGGTGTAAACAAACGATTTCCCTTTTTGTTTTTCTTCGGCTGGATAATATCAAATTCATGTTCATAAAAACGAATTTGTGAAGCATTGACCCCAAATAAACGGGTTACTTCACCCATAGTGTAGTATAGTTTGTTAATATCACGCTCTTTGTAAGGCATACTTTTTAAAATTTACAAGTAAGTAATCAAGGGACTTTGCGCCCCCATCTTACACCATGTAAAACTATTAAATTGTGTTTACAATCACCAGGTTTGACTAGCCACCTCTCTAACAAAGCGTCTGTCTAAATCTCCAAACAAAGGATTAACTTTGCTGACCTAAATAAAGACAGGGATGACAACGAAAGAAATACGCAAAACTTTTTTAGATTTTTTTGCCAACAAAAAACATCAAATTGTACCATCAGCACCCATCGTAATTAAAAATGATCCAACATTGATGTTTACCAATGCGGGTATGAATCAATTTAAAGATCTTTTTCTGGGGGAAGCACCCATTAAATCCCCCCGAGTAGTGGATACACAACGTTGTCTACGTGTATCTGGCAAACACAACGACTTAGAGGAAGTAGGCATTGATACCTACCACCATACCATGTTCGAAATGCTCGGGAATTGGAGTTTCGGTGACTACTTTAAAGAAGAGGCCATCGCTTGGAGTTGGGAACTCTTAACCGAAGTGTATGGTCTACCGAAAGATCAGCTCTATGTCACTGTTTTTGAGGGGGATGAAAAAGAAGGTTTACCCAAAGATCAGGAGGCCTACGATTTTTGGAAGCGTCATATTGCAGAAGATCGAATACTATTAGGAAACAAAAAAGATAATTTCTGGGAAATGGGTGAAACAGGTCCGTGTGGACCGTGCTCCGAAATCCATGTAGATTGTCGTACTCCAGAAGAGAAAAAGTTGGTGGATGGCAAAACACTGGTGAATGCTGATCATCCGCAAGTAATTGAAATTTGGAACAATGTATTTATCCAATTTAATCGTCTAAAAGATGGTTCGTTGCAAGCTTTGCCCGCCAAACATGTGGATACCGGAATGGGCTTGGAACGTTTGGTACGCGTGTTGCAGAAGAAAGGTTCTAACTATGATACCGACGTATTTCAACCGCTCATCCAATTTATAGCCAAAGAAAGCGGTATTGCTTATCATGATGATGCCAAATCCTCCAAAGAGGATCGTTCTAAAGCTGTTGCCATGCGCGTGATGGCCGACCATATCCGAGCAATCGCTTTTGCTATTGCTGATGGTCAATTGCCCTCCAACAATAAAGCAGGCTATGTGATCCGTCGTATTTTACGTCGGGCGGTACGCTACGGATATACCTTTTTGAATTTCAAAGAACCTTTTTTAAATAAACTAGTGCCCATTTTAGCTGATCAATTCGACGGTGTTTTCACCGAATTGAAAGCACAACAAGATTTTGTTCAGAAAGTGATTTTAGAAGAAGAGCTTTCTTTTTTGAGAACCCTGGCAACGGGCATTCAACGTTTCGAGCGCTATGAGGTCAATAATGGAATTATTGCTGGAGACTTTGCTTTTGAATTGTACGACACCTTTGGTTTCCCCATCGATTTGACCGAATTAATGGCACAGGAAAAGGGCCTGACAGTTGATAAAAAAGGATTCGAAATCGAACTTCAACAACAAAAAAATCGTTCCCGTGCAGCAACGACCACCGATACAGGAGACTGGATCATTGTAAATGAAGGTGATGAAGTTGAATTTGTGGGTTATGATGAGCAAATTACCGAATGCCGCATCCTAAAATATAGGAAAGTAAGTGCAAAAGGGAAAGAACAATATCAACTAGTTTTAGACAAAACACCATTTTATGCAGAAAGTGGGGGGCAAGTTGGGGATACAGGACATCTGGTAGGCGATTCCGATTTATCCATTCAACTAACAGACACCAAGAAAGAAAATGGTTTAATCATCCATTATGCAGATACATTGCCGAAAGACTTCAGTATTCCTTTTGCAGCTTTTGTGAATCTGGACAGACGTTCGGCAATCGAAAACAATCACTCGGCAACTCATCTCATGCATGCTGCACTAAAACGCGTTTTGGGTTCACATGTCAATCAGAAGGGATCGCTGGTAAACGATGAATACTTACGCTTCGACTTTTCGCATTTTGCAAAGGTAACCGATGTAGAATTAGCAGAAGTTGAAACCATCGTCAATAAAAAAATCCGAGAAAATATTTCATTGCAAGAACAACGTCATATCGCTTACCAAAAGGCTATTGATTCGGGGGTGACGGCTTTGTTTGGCGAAAAATATGGCGATTTTGTGCGGGTCATCACTTTTGGTGATGATTTCTCAAAAGAACTTTGTGGTGGTACACACGTAAAGGCAACGGGTGAGATCGGCTATTTCAAAATCATTTCCGAATCGGCCGTAGCAGCCGGCGTTCGACGTATCGAAGCCATCACGGGCGAAAAAGCACAGGAGTACATCACGCACCAGAGTGCATTAGTTGACCAGCTAAAAGACGTACTCAAAAACCCCAAAGATGTATTTGCTTCGGTAGAAAATTTATTGGAAGAGAATACGCGTTTGAGAAAAGAAGTCGAAAAGAACGTACTTGCCAAAACTGCCAACCTCAAATATGACTTGGCAAAACAAGTCACTCAAATCAATGGGATCAATTTTATTGCTCAAAAAGTAGATCTTCCAAGTGCCGAAGCGGTTAAAAATTTGGCTTACTCGGTGAAAGATATCGTCAATAATTTATTTCTGGTCATTGCATCCGACATCGAAAACAAACCAGGTTTA
>CAIOLR010000040.1 GCA_903859135.1 uncultured bacterium
AAAATTTATCTCGCCGCTAATAAAGCTGCTTGGGAAGAAGTACAAAAAATAAATTTTCAACCTACTGCGTAACATCAGTTTTTAATAAAGCAAGCAATCTGGCACTAAAAAGTAGCGTTAAATTTCGAGTCTGGTTCAGTAATAAGTTTCCAGATCGTCGATTTAATCATGCCACTGAAGATGATAAGGTCCAATGGGTGATGGAAAAGCACTCCAAACAATTGAATGAGTGGATAAAATTTGAAAATGTTTTACCAGGAGGAGAAGAAAAAGTAAGTGAAAATGGTCCAACAGAACCCGAATTCCAAAAGCATTTTAATGGAAATTCTATTGGCATTGAAGCTGAATTAACAGGTGTATCAGTTGAATTTGATCAAAATGCTGCGAGTCGAGAGTTTGGTTATGTGGCAGACCTTGTTGGAAATAAATTGTTCAAATTGACGAAAGACATGGTTATTGAACAATTGGGTACTAAAAATCGTCATATTATTGAACTAGTTTCCAATCCGATTGAAATGTCTGATATGGAAAGGGTTGGAAAGGTAAAAAATGCGATGTTATGGTTTCATGAAGAATTGAATAGGCATATTAAGAGCAATCCTGGTAAACCACTGTCTGATCAAAAAAACCTAGGCAAGGGATTTAAAATGGTTATTACCAATGAAAATCATGCGATCAACGCTAATAGCCTAGATCAGCCAGGAGTCACTATGGGTAAAGGTGGTATGCAAGTAACCGTCGGGGTTAAAGCTAAGGATTTTGGTACTAGTTCATCATCTGTGATCGTACTTTATAGAGTCGGCAAGTTGGTATCAAAAAGACTTGAAGAAGCAGTTCGACCCAAAAGTTAAAGTTGATAACTTAGCAACATCACAAAATGTATTTGCCTACCTGGGATCCGTTGTGCTCAATGCAGCAAGACTTATGCAAGATGGATTCGATTTACTGAGGCCTGACACAAAAAATATGTGGGGAATTTTGCCAAGAACCAACCCTGCCACTATTCTTAGTCTGCTTAGCTCAAATGATAAAAGCATAGTTTGTGAACAAATTAAGGAACTCCTGTCTAAGAAAGAATATTCAGATGACGCCTATAAATATATTATAACGAGTAAAGGTGAACTCGTTGGCCATGGCGTCAATGATGCAACTATTGGCAAGGATGATGATCAGGCACTCTTGTTTGAATTTCGTAAAGATCTTCCAGAAGAGCTAGAAACGTATCTTCCCGCAGAACAATTTTTTATCCATTCTTCTGAAAAGCCTCTTGATAAGTTTTCACATACGCAACGTAGGGAAATAATTACTAAAGCAAGAGAGCTAGCACTACAATATCCTGTTCAATTTCCAGTCTGGTTCAGTAATAAATTTCCAGATCGTCCATTTAAGCAGGCCAATAGCGATGAGAAGGTCCAATGGGTGATGGAAATGCACTCCGAAAAATGGAAAGAGTGGACAAATTTTGAAAATGTTTCACCAGGAAAAAAAGTAAGTCAAAATGGAGGAGATGTTTTTGGTAGTGGTGCGCGGGATGATTCAGGGCGCAACGCTGGCTCTGGACAGGATGCTTATCACCATAATCGCCAGAACTTTGGTGATGGAAGTCAAAATGGTCCAGCTGTGGAAAGCCGTTGTTATGCTTTGGCAGCCATGGCGGCTTCGGCTTTAAGAGAGGGAGGATCGCAACGGTTAGATCAATTGACAAAGAATCTAAACCAAATTTATTCATCAGCGGATGCTGATATGTTTGATCTAAAAAAAGCCATTGACAAGTTTCATCAATACGCGAACGATGCCTTTGCTGTAAAAAAGGAAGATCTGCTTTTTACTTTAGATACTATTTGTGATACAATAGGCAAGGTAGACGCATCCGATCAATATAAACTAGGGACACTCAATCTTCAATCTGGGCTGGGACATGCGATGATGGTGGGCGTTGATGTGACAAGTAAAGGCAAAAAGTTTTATTTCTTTGATCCGACTAGCAGGGATACTTATATCCAACATGATGATATTAAACAGTTTAAAGCTAGCTTAATACAAAAGCTTAGCCTAGATGTCAATGATGTTAAGCAGTATAATTTTGAGTTTAAGGCTTTCGATACGACTTCGTTCTTGCATACGCCTATCTCATTGTTTGATGGAGCACTCGTTGGCCTCGATACCTTTTCTGTCCAGAATATAGGGCAGGTGGTAAACGATATACGAAGCCGTACCGCAGAAAATAAAAAGGTGATGGGAGTACTTAAGCGAGATGGTGTAATAGCAAGTGATTATTCTATTGGAAATTCTTTACGCTATCTAGATTTAGATCATATAGTTTCGAAAGAAAGGAGCGTGTTGCAAAAAATCCAACAAGCTAATTCTGCACTGAATGAAAGCTACATCCCTGCCTATGCACTCATGAGAGAAACATCTGATGGAGGCCTGAGTGTACCTTTTGTGGACGTGCGCGATTCGACTAAGGTAGCTTGGATAGATATAAATAAATCTCATCAGGGTCTTATTAACGATGTCAAAAACCTTCGTTCTACTTATAAAAAAAATGCTAGAATAGGAGTTCGATACAAGCACAAATTGGCACAAGCGGTCATGCAATTCGAGGATATCACCGATTATTTTGCCATAGCTAATCAGTGGAGAGCAACCATTACCGGAAACGCATATACCCCACACGAGGAGACTTCTGTGATTTTGAATAATTACGTTAGCTATGCACAATTAGGCGTAGGTACCACGCAAATAGTAGCGGAGGGATTACTGCAAGCGCATAAATACTTAAGTAAAGCAAAACCTTCATTACCAGGGCTAAATAATTTAGGAAGATTTGGGAAGGGAATGGGCAGAACACTTCCTGTGATTGGTCTTGGTTTAGAGGTTGGATCGCTAGGAGTCAGTATTTATGACCTTACTCGAGCAGAAACTAACCTCCAAAAAGCTGAGGCCGCTACTAACGTAGGATTAGGGGTTGTAGGAGTTGGAGTTACAGGTACAGTAATAGTGGCTTCAGCGCTGGGAGCTAGTCTGGTTGCTGGTGCGGCAACGGGGGTTGGATTGGTTTTGATTCCTATAGGAATGACTGTAAATACATACTTTCAGCTTGCAACTATTGGGGCTTCTGTGGAACAGATGTCTAGATATTTGGGTGAATTGACTCGCGCTTACCAAAAGGGGGTAGCATGCAAAGAAGGTACTTTGCAATTTGCTTATGGAGCAGTTGTTGAAAAAATTGATTTGAATAGTAAAAGCATTCGATTTGGAACGCAATCTATATCTGGGGTTGAAATTTTCCAGAAGGTATCTGCCGTATTTAAGGGAGATGGTTCTCTACTCGTTTTACCCACAACTCCCAACCAACAACTTGAATATACTTACCAAGAATACACGAGTGGCAATGAGCATGATGACTGGTTTGCAAAAGACAGAGCTACTACTGACGAAGATGGGAATGCTATTATTAATAGTTTATCAAAACGGGGACTACCTATTACCGAGTCGTTAGGATCTTTTGATGTCCCAATTGGGGGAGACAGCACTATAGAAAAACACGCTATAAAATCTATATCCGGTATTCGCAGCACAAAGTATTTGGATACTTCCATTGAAGTGATTTTAGATAAGGAGGTCAAACGGTTGCATGTGCCCAAGCTTCTCGACAAATCGGCACACCATAAGCTTTCTTATAATATCAAAGGCAACAATGGTCAATACACACTTGATTTAGCTGATAAAGTAAAATTTGTACTTTCTGAAAATACAAACGCATCATCTACATGGATATTAAACGCTTCTGAGCTTGTAGAAGAAGATAATATCCAGATTGAAACCAATAAATTAATTATAGGTGGGGTTGAGATTGATGTGTCGAAACTAGCTGAAACAAGTAAACTGATTATCCAACGTCAAAATGGTGATGTATGTAGCATCGATTTGAAGAGTCAAGCAAAAACACTTTATCAAATAAGTGGACAAGTGTACGAAAAGCATAAAGATGATCTCACTAGAAATGGAATGTATACCTTTCCCACGGCGGCAGAAGGGCAGTATCTATTAATCAAAAACTACCAACACGGTGGTCAAAACAGTGGTAATGCTTATTTTAATATCCAAAGCAAGCAGCTGCTGTTTTCTGCTCCAGTATCTGACACACGATCCATTCCTGTAGTAGAAGTGATGAATCTGTTGGATAAAATCGTAAATGCAGCTACACTGTATGAGGTTATATTCAATGCTCAAGAAGGTACTAAAGGGAGTCAATTTTGGGGTTATTATACAGAAGTGGGCTCTAAGTATACCCTTAAGGAACTTAGAAGTCAAGATATTGGCAATCTTAAAAATGCTATTCAGAATCAAGCCTTTCAAGAGCTACATCCATCCTTATATGAAGGGATTAAAAGATGGTTGGATGATTATGATACTAACACTGAGAAAATTACAGAATTAATGAACCAGATCTCATCACAATGGAGCTCTGATTTAGTAATAAAGACGTTAAGCGAAGTATTAATTGATGCAGATGAATTCTTTCAAAAAGACTGGATAACTAAAAAAGGCTGGACAGCTGGTAATGACATCAGGCAACAGCATCGTGTTTTAACATCACTTCGTGATACTATTCAACAAAAAAACAATTCTTTACTACAGGGGGCTGTTTTAGGTATGGTAGATGGCGATGGGGCTTATTGGTATAATCTCCAAGAAGGCCTTATTTGGAAAACAGATAGTAAAACGGGGAAAATAAAAGTACAATATCAATGGGGTAGCAAAATTGATCAGAGTGATCAACATAACCAACCATTTGAGTGGTGGGCTCTAAGTAAAGTCCAATTCTTTAAAGCAAATGGTCAAGTATATATCAATCTTGATACACAAAGTAGATTAGACACATCTTATGCGACTCAGAATACGTATCAGCTTGGTGAAAACTCAATGGAGCTTATACGTTTTAGTACACAGGAGTCCACTCATACTCCTGAAGGCAAATTTCTGAATCGTACTCCCTTTAAGTTTGCTGATGTTCCTTTGATTGAAAACACTTATTCCGGCTTAGTATATTGCTTTAATCGGCTATCACCAAAAGAATCTTACTGGATTCGTGATGGCAAAGACTACATTGTAGCTAATTTGCCTAGCAGCGACGACTACACTGAAGTGATGAAGTCATTAGTTTGTCTAGGAGGTGTGAGCCTTTCGGGCCAAAATACAGAAATGCTGTATTTCTATGATCCTAAGAATAAAAAACTCTATCAGCAAGAAGGTCTTCTAGGGCCAAACCCCTTAAAAAATTCCTCCAAAGCGAAAAGCATAAGCGATAAAAAGATAGAAAATGCTTACCTACAGGATGATGCTGTATGGGTTGCCACTGAAGAAGGGCTGACCTATTTGCTGGGGGATGATGGTAAACTGAAACCTTCTGTACGCGCTATAAACGAAACCTGGTTGAAAGCCCAAGGCAATAATTGGCTTCAAAATCTG
>CAIOLR010000041.1 GCA_903859135.1 uncultured bacterium
AAAATTTATCTCGCCGCTAATAAAGCTGCTTGGGAAGAACTACAAAAAATAAATTTTCAACATACTGCGTAACATCAGTTATTAACCGACTATTCTTGTGCAATGCGCTCATCTTTGGGTCAACAATTAACAAAAATGTTTCAGCAATTTAAATTTTGAACCGATGAGTACGCTAAAAAACAGTGTCCGTTTAATGGGCTTTGTAGGAAATGATCCCGAAGTAAAAGTAATTGGTGATCAGAAGAAGATCGCTCGCTTACGTATTGCCACCAACGAGAGTTACCGAAATGCGGATAACGAAAAGGTAGAACAAACGCAATGGCATCAGCTCGTTTTTTGGGGAAAGCAAGCTGATTTAGCCGAAAAATATATTCAGAAGGGTAAGGAAATATCGGTTGAGGGGAAGTTAACCTCGCATAGCTATGAGGCTAAAGACGGTACTAAAAGGTACGTTACGGAGGTTGTTGTGAACGAAACTGTTTTGTTGGGAAACAAATAGGTATTCGCACCATCATAAAGCCACCACTCGATGAAGGGTGGTGGCTTTAGCTAAAGATTGAAAGCAAATCACAACATTAAGGCGTTGTTACGGCAACCGGAATGACCTTACCATTGAAAAATTTATGTCCAGTTAAAGCAAAGTCTGCAATGAATTTACCCATTTCAGACGCTGTTACTGGTGATTTATAGTCAGGGAAAGCTTCCTCTAGCATTTCTGTTTGTGCCGAACCGAGTGCTAGGCAGTTTACTTTTATTTCTTTATAATCATTGAGCTCTGTGGCCAAACATTCGGTTAAACTATGTAGTGCCGCTTTACTCGCAGAATATGCCACCAATCCAGGGAACTTAACACTCCCTTGAAAACCGCCCATGCTCCCTATGTTAACGATATGTGCATTATGATTTGCGAATGGCAACATATGTTGAATCATTTTTACATGACCCAAAAAATTATACTGCAGCATATCCACAAAATCTAGCTGAGACAATTCCTCAAAAGGCTTGTTGACTAGTGAACCTGCATTGTTGATCAGGACATCAACAGATCCCAGGTACTTTTTCAAAAATGGAATCAGCTTGATATCATAATCGTCGTGAATGATATCAAATGCTTTTGGATGTAGCGTACACTCTGGATTCAGTTTTTTTGCTATTTTATGAAGTTTGCGCAGCTTTTCTTCAGAGCGAGCTAGCGCTATCACTTTGTTCTCGCTGTTTAAAACGAATTCCAAAACAGCTTCAAAACCAACGCCACTACTGGCTCCTGTAACTAATATATTCATATCCTTCTAATTAGTGGTTAATTGATTGACTGGATTTTTAATCAGGTAAAAACCATCTTGAATAAGTTTTGCTTTTTCAGGGTTTTTGTCTGCTTTTAACGTTAAGTAGGTTTGTATTTCTTCAGAAAGAAGAGGCATTATATGTTCTTGATTAAGTAGTTCCAAAATTTCTATTGCACACAACCAATCATTCCCAAAATGGTTTTTTAGTTGCTCCCAAACCAGGGGAAGTTGTTCGTAATGGGTGTGTTGCTCCCTGCAATCGCGCACAGTTTGAAACAGTTGATGATACTGTTTGGTTTCATCGTCATAAACAGGGTGATGTGTTGTTGTTTTGGATATGAAAGACTTTTCCTCAAATGCATCTTTATCAGCAGCCCCACAAAAAACTGAACAGATTTCTTTACCAACAGCCATGTCGTAGATGCCCCATGATGGTTCAAAAAATACGTGACCCTTATCATCTTTGACCGTGCAATCGGAAAAGCTGATAAGTATAATTTTGTTTTTTTGATGTTCAATCTGTTTGACGATCCCACTAACGATTATTCCACTTTCGAAGTGTATCGTCGATGCTTTTCCCGCTTCAACACCTATATCTTTCAACTCGGTCAGAGAGAGGTCTTCTAAAGCCTTTCCGTAACCTTTTAACAGCCCTACAGGAGAAGAAAATCCATCTTTGTGATAATACTTGTCATGTTTGGTTAGCTGTTTGTAATCGAATGATAAGGCGGATGGGCCATGTGTTTTAATAAAAGAGACCTTGTTTTCACTGTCTAACTCTATGCGTGTAAAAACCCCAGAAACCTGTATTCCTGAGCTATAAACAGCTGTACATATATTGTTGCACGCGATCGCTTTTAAAAGCCCCTCGTGTCCGCCACGACGGAAAGCCATGGTATCCGCAAATTGTTCTAATACATCGATCAGGTTTTGGAAAGTAGGCGTTACAAAAAGGTGTGGTTGTGGCTTTGTAATGTCAAAAGGATAGTGAACAGCATTGAGTGTGTATCGAAGTTTTTTTACATCTGAGTTCATGCAATTTGCACTTTCACCAATGGATGAGAGCAGGCCTGCTCCATATATTTTTGGATTGTCTAATGAACCAATTAGCCCATATTCTACGGTCCACCAGTGTAATCGACTTAACAAGGCCATTTCCGAAGGTTCTCCTAAGTTATTTTGGCATAGGGCTACCTTTTTTTCAGCATTTTGTAGTTCTAATATGCTAGTTTGGGGCATTTCTTTCAGTATAGACAGTTCACGTATGGCTTCATATAATTCAAAATCTTTTGCAGAAAAGATGGCTTTTGCACCAATTGATCCAAAGTAGCTTAAATAAGCGTGATAGTCTGAATCTGCAATGATGGGTGCATGGCCTGCTGATTCGTGAATGATATCAGGTGCAGGTGTATATTCAATGTGTTCCAGCTGGCGTATGTCAGCAGCGATTACTAATACCCGGTAGGCTTGATATTCCATAAAAGTCGCGGGTGGAATAAATCCGTCTACAGTGACGGCTCCCCAGCCAATTTTTCCTAAAGCATCATTCATTTCTTGTAAGCAGGGTATTTTTTCAATACTTAAACCTGCAGCTTGTAAACCAGGGATGTAAGGGTAATAAGCAATGTCTTTTAGATAGCTATAGTTTTGACGCATGATGTAGCGCCACACCGCATGGTCAAGTGGGGTATAGTGCTCATAGTGTTGCTCCACTATAAATTTTTTTAAGTGGTTGGGTAGTTTTGCAACCTGTGAATTATTAAAATCGTTGAAATGACTTGGCTTCATAATGTATATCTTATTTCTTTTTAAGAAAATGTATATATATAAATGCAGTTTTTAATTTAGGCATTGGGCCAAATACACTAAAATTGTGTACGTGATTTAC
>CAIOLR010000042.1 GCA_903859135.1 uncultured bacterium
ACTCACTACACACTTTTACACACGAATGTTTACACATAATCCTGAACTAAAAAACCTGTTCAATATGGGAAATCAGCAAAGTGGGAAACAACAAACAGCTTTAGCAATGGCTGTTCTCGCATATGCAGAAAATATTGCTAATCCGTCTGTTTTAGCTTCGGCTGTGAATCAGATAGGGCACAAACATGTTAGTTTGAATATTCAGCCTGCACAATATTTACTTGTAGGCAATCATTTAATAGCTTCTATCAAGGAAGTGCTGGGTGATGCTGCAACACCTGAAATTATAGATGCTTGGGAAGTAGCTTATAGTCAATTGGCGGAACTAATGTCGGGACATGAAGCCAGTTTATACAAAAAACAAGTTGCTCAGCCTCATGGTTGGATTGGTTGGCGCTCATTTAAGGTGGGCAAGAAAGTATCAGAATCAATAGAAATCACATCCTTTTATTTATATCCTATAGATGGTGAAAAAGTACCTCCACATATACCTGGTCAATATATTAGTGCACAGTTATTCCTGCCAGGGTTACATCTAAAGCAAGCTAGACAGTATAGTATTTCTAGTGTGCCCAATGATGAGTACTATCGTATTTCTGTTAAGAGGGAAAAGGGGGTAGATATTGATGCTGACGGATTAATTAGTAATTACTTTCATGATTTTATTAAAGAAGGTGATTTAGTTGATCTAACTCCTCCAGTTGGCACTTTTGTTTTACCTGTAGATTTTAAAGCTCCACTTATGCTGATTAGTGGAGGTGTGGGTTTAACTCCATTGATGAGCATGCTAAAAAGTTTGATTGATAAAGATCATCTGCAACCCATTACCTGGCTTCATGGTTGTAGAAATCGATCTGTTCATGCATTTAAAGATCATATTGATTATATAACGGATCAGGGTGTTGCCTTTGAAAAATATGTTTTCTACAACACAGTGACCGAAGAGGACCAGCAAGAGGGTGTTTTGCATGGATATTTGGATATAAATAAACTACCTTCTTTAGTATTTCATCCAGATACACACTGCTTTATTTGTGGACCAGCTGTTTTTATTCAGAAGCAATATCACGATTTACTCGCCAGAGGAGTTGATAAGTCTCGGATATTTTTTGAAGAATTTGGTCCAGGAGTGCTCCAATTGAATTAATATTGAACAGTTCTGTAATAGATAAAAATTACAGAATGACGGCTGAGTAAATAGAGAAGGCAAACGAATAAGTTTCGTTTGCCTTCTCTATTTACTCAGCCCTTTGGCTATTTCTGCCAGGCTAATTACGATAATACCACTTTTTCTTTCTTCCGTGCCATTACTCGCTGTACAGCAGCTACGATATGGTCACTTTCCAATCCATATTTTTTCATCAATTCATCTGGTGTGCCGCTTTCTCCGAAACTGTCATTGACAGCAACGTATTCTTGTGGACTCGGGTTGTTCCTCGCTAGGACTTGTGCTATGCTGTCTCCCAAACCACCTAGGCGATTGTGTTCTTCGGCGGTAACGACACATCCAGTTTTTGCTACAGATTGCAAGATGGCCTTTTCATCCAAAGGTTTAATGGTGTGGATGTTGATTATTTCGGCATTGATGCCCATTTCAGCTAATTTTTCACCAGCTTCGATGGCTTTCCAAACCAGATGTCCTGTCGCAAAAATGCTTACATCTGTTCCTTCGTTGACCATCCAGGCTTTACCAATTTCAAACTTTTGATCAGCATCCGTAAATACGGGTACGACTGGGCGACCAAATCGTAAATAAACTGGACCGACATGTTCGGCTATGGCCATGGTAGCAGCTTTGGTTTGGTTATAATCACACGGATTAATAACAGTCATGCCTGGTAGCATTTTCATCAGACCCAGATCTTCTAATATTTGATGTGTAGCGCCATCTTCACCCAATGTCAAACCAGCGTGAGAGGCGCAAATTTTTACGTTTTTATTTGAATAGGCAATCGACTGGCGTATTTGATCATAAACACGTCCAGTAGAAAAGTTAGCAAAGGTGCCTGTAAAAGGAATTTTTCCTCCAATGGTCATCCCCGCGGCTATTCCAATCATGTTGGCTTCGGCAATGCCAATTTGAAAAAAGCGTTCAGGAAACTCATTTTTAAAAGCATCCATTTTCAAAGAACCGATCAGGTCGGCACATAAGCCGACGATATGCTCATTTTTTTTTGCGGCTTCTAGCAGTCCAGCACCAAAGGCCGAACGCGTATCTTTTTTTTCAGTATAGGTGTACTTCTTCATGATTAATAATCTCCAATAGTTTCGTGTAATTGTGTCAGCGCGATGGCTAGTTGTTCGTCATTTGGCGCTGTGCCGTGCCATTTGTGTGTGTGCATCATGAAGTCTACCCCATTGCCCATCATGGTTTCCATCAGTATTAGAATGGGCTTTCCTTTGTTTGTTTTTGATTTGGCCAATTCGAGTACTCGAACTACATCGGTCATGTCATTTCCGTTCATGGTTAACACATCCCAGCCGAAAGCTTCCCATTTGGCACGTAAATTTCCGAGTGAAAGCACATTTTCTGTAGAGCCATCGATTTGTTGTCCATTGACATCGATGGTGGATATCAGGTTATCTACCTTGTTGTGTGGGGCATACATGGCCGCTTCCCAAATTTGGCCTTCTTGTAATTCACCATCTCCATGAAGTGAAAAAACAAGTCCATCATCCTGATTTAGTTTTTTTGTGAGTGCTGCACCAATCGCAACGGACATTCCCTGACCTAACGATCCAGAAGCAATACGTACTCCAGGCAAATGTTCGTGTGTGGTTGGATGTCCTTGTAGCCTAGAATTTAGTTTTCGGAAGGAGGCCAATTCACTCGCGTCGAAATAGCCTGAACGAGCTAACACACTGTACCAAACGGGTGATATATGGCCATTGGATAAGAAAAAAAGATCCTCATTGTTGCCATCCATATTAAATTTTGTGTGATGTTGTAGTACATGAAAATAAAGTGCCACCAAAAAATCAGCGCATCCCAATGATCCTCCAGGGTGTCCTGATTGACATCCATGAACCATTCTGACAATATCGCGACGTACCTGACTGGCAACTTGATTAAGCTCTTCTATTTTTAAATTCATAAATATGAGGGTTGGTTTTACTAGGGCCCTAAATTAACAAATATGAGCCGAAATGAAATGATCGCCCAAAAATGGGCAGCTTTGGTACAAAGCGTGATGTTCGTGTGGTGGATTTCAGGGTTTCTTATTTTTAGAAATGGATGAGTTTTTTATTCGTTTGTCTTCTTGCAATAGTTCGTTGAACTTTTTTGGGGTCGATAGATCGAGTGAAAAGATAGATTAAAAAATACCCTTATCAAACAGCAATTTAGAAGTGTCTTTTAATATGACATCTATCGTGCGGCTACCAAGGGTATGTTATTTACAAGAGATTAATAA
>CAIOLR010000043.1 GCA_903859135.1 uncultured bacterium
GACTATTTAATTAAACATAAACGAATCTGTGCAATGCCTCTGGCTTTTATGCGTGGGCGGACCTTCAAAAACTGTTGGGCTATCTTAGATGAGGCACAAAATACAACACCAAGCCAAATGAAGTTATTTTTAACTCGCATTGGCGATAATTGTAAAGTGATAATCGATGGTGACATTGAACAAAAAGATATAACTACTCAATCAGGACTTTCTGATGCTGTTAACAAATTAAAAAATACAAGAAAAGTCGGTATTGTTGAATTTAGCGTTGAAGATGTCGTTCGTTCTGGTATTGTCAAAGATATCCTTAGAGCTTATTCGGCTTAATATCTACTCAATTTTTGAGGATCGTCCTTTTTATAACCGTCACCTACATTAGATTTGATGTAGGTGACTTGATTATCGTAATTTGAGCTTGACTGTCACAATTATGTCATAACAAGACTATAGATTATTACTTCATTTTTCTTCGGCCTAATGAGTAATACTTGAATAAAATTAGTATCAAATTGAGTTGGCATTATTTCTCAGTTGTCATTGTGCTGATTGGAAATATTTTACTGATAAACTCAATCAACCTTTATGGTTCTGAATTGAGTCATTCAGAAAGCTACACACTAAAAAGATTATTTCCCAGTGAAATAAATCCTTCAATTACATTTGACTCAAGCATTATTGCTTCTCCTCTCATAGATTTATCACAAGGCAAACCATTAATCATAGTGCCTGCGTCAAATGGACACATTGCTGCTATGGATAGCGAAACAGGTATTTTAGTTTGGGAAATAAACGCACCTTTACCCAAAAATCAAGAAGCACAACTTATATCAACGCCTATCATATTCAACGATAAACTAGTGATCCTCTATCAGTGCCTTGAAAAAGGCTTAAGAATCAGTCACCGTATGGCAGTCATTGACCTCGTTAAGAAACAATTGGATGACGCCTTTCCCGTGTTAATTTTATCAGCCGAAAAGTCAACAACTGATGGCATAGGTAAAGTAAAGTTCAACCCGTCGACTGCTTTTTCACATTCGGCACTTAAACATGGACAAAAACCTGGATCCAAATTAGGTTATCTGTATGCTGCTTTCGGAAACTCTGGAGATGAACAACCTTTTCATGGCTGGCTATTTGAAATTGATATGGATGCTTGGCAGAATGCAAAACAAAAAAATGGACAAACAAAGACAACCCCATCCCTAAGTAAAGTATTGGTAACGACGCCAGAAGCAGATTGCCCGGTAAAAACAGAACTGTATGGTACTCAGGAAATGATTTGTGGAGGCGGCATTTGGTCACCACCAGGACCTCAAATTTATTCACACGGCAATGAAGTCGAATTATTTGTCCCTACAGGAAACGGACAAATCGATCTTAATAGACATGATTATGCCAATACCATTATGCGGTTAAAACCCGGCCTGAAATTTGATGCAGGGTGCGATGCTAAGCTATGTGCGAATTTTAACCCAACCAATCCTGATACAGACTGTATATCCTCTTGTAAAAACTTGTTCATCCCTAGGTTGATGGCAAATGATGCTCCATTAAGACCTGCTAATGGTGAATGTGATGATAAATCATATTGGGAATGTTTGGCTTGGATGGATTATGATTTAGGTGCTAGCGCACCCGTTAAAATAGATATGAATAATGGATTATCTTTACTGGTGCAGCCCAGTAAAGATGGCAGTATCTACTTAATTAATGCAAATCATTTAGGCACTCAATATGATCGTCTACAAATAGTCGATGTTTGTGGAACTAAAGAGGATCAGTGTGTAAAAGGTTGGATGGGTATGATTGCCACTCAAGTTGTATCAACTTTTGTAGATGGTACTCCTGT
Organism: uncultured bacterium; assembly: GCA_903859135.1. Classification (GTDB taxonomy): domain Bacteria; phylum Bacteroidota; class Bacteroidia; order Sphingobacteriales; family Sphingobacteriaceae; genus Daejeonella. The sequence goes on from CAIOLR010000043.1 coordinate 1,850, forward strand.
TGTAGTAATTCCAACATTCGTCCCTGATAAAACTCATCCCGCTGGATTAGTGGCGCTAAAAATTGTGTTACAAAATGGCCTACCAAAATTCCAACGTTTTTGGCAGTTTCCTGATCCATCTAGTATTGAAGCTATTCAAACATTCAGGAATCATACATCCCTGCCTGTTATTACAGAAATAGGAGAAAATAGAGATCCAACTATTTTAGTGGTAGACATTAACCAAAATGGAACCGTTTACGGGGTTCGTATAAAAGATGGTCAACTCATAGTAAAGCAGACATTAAAGGGAACGGGGAGGCAAGATTCATTTCCATTGATTTACCATGATAATTTATACTTGGCTTCTATAATGCCGGGCACCAGCAATGCCATGATAGAGGCCTATCATATTGATACCATTAAATATTATTAGCTTCTATCACTTGATCAGGTATTGCTACACAGATTTTAGTAATATTTTTTTGAATGATTCAAGAGTTCCATATCGACAACGCCTGAATAACAAACAATGAAAAAATTTGACGCTTTTTACTCCCCACTACATCACTTTGAAGCATTAATTTTATATAGATCATAAGGTGCTATCACTGTATCAAATAACGATGAGAACGGCATATCAACTGTATAGATTATAGTCGCAACCCCCTTTAGCCAATCTGGATCCGAATTCTCACTGCTAAATAACTTCTCAGTCTCTCTTACATCCAACTTAACACCTGGATAGATAGAGCTGGCGCCGAAAATTTGAACAATGCTATAAGTGAA
>CAIOLR010000044.1 GCA_903859135.1 uncultured bacterium
CGGCCATGAAGGTATCATGAGCTAATTATTTATCAGGGTTTGTGAGCTCAAGCTCATGCTGGTTTCTTTTTGAAATAATGAGTGACATCAAATTAGTAAGTGCTCCACCAGGCATAGAAGGCGCTGGATTTTTTGCTACCGCTTTGGATAAGGCAGTGGGCATGGCTCGCGCTAATTCTTTGTGGCCTTTGCCTTTTGCTACATCTTGTTGTGGGATCGAGTTTATGGCTACGATGGGGTCTCACTACGATTTTGCACGTTTTGGTTCAGAGCGACCCAGCTTTTCACCTCGACAAGCAGATTTATTAATGGTGATGGGGACGATCGCTAAAAAAATGGGTCCCATCCTTCGCCAGGTATATATTCAAATGGCTGAGCCACGCTGGGTCATGGCAGTTGGTGCTTGTGCATCAAGTGGGGGTATTTTTGATTCGTATTCCGTTTTGCAAGGCATTGATGAGATTATTCCTGTGGATGTGTATGTACCTGGTTGTCCGCCACGACCAGAAGCGATTATTGATGGCTTGACTAAAATCCAAGACTTGGTTCGCAGTGAATCGCTTCGTCGTAGAGAATCACCAGAGTACAAAGAATTATTAGGTAAATACGGCATATTATAATGGATAAATTAAATAATCAAGCTGTACTACGAAAAATAACCGCGCGCTTTGGGGAGCAAATAACAATCCCTACAGAACCCGCTGGATTATTAACATTTGAAACAAGTAAAGAAAACATTCTTGGTGTATTGGGCTTTTTAAAAGAGGACAATGAACTTCAGTTCAACTATCTCACCGACATTACAGGTATCCATTATCCAGAACAAACATTACCTATTGGGGTGGTTTATCATATACACAGTTTAATAAATAATGTAAGGATTCGAATTAAGGTCTTCCTCGAGGCGGATAAACCAGCTATTCCAAGCGCTACCAAGCTTTGGGAAGGTGCTAATTGGATGGAGCGTGAGACCTATGATTTTTTTGGGATCATTTTCGAAGGACACCCAAACTTAGTACGCATACTCAATGTGGATGACATGACTGTTTTCCCCATGCGCAAAGAGTACCCATTAGAAGATCCTAATCGTGTTGATAAAAAAGACTATTTCTTCGGAAGATAAATGAGCCATAATCATCCAGTTTATATAGATAATGATCCTCAAAATGAGACGACCACGTTAAATCTCGGTCCTACTCATCCAGCTACGCATGGCGTTTTCCAAAATGTGTTGGAAATGGACGGCGAGCGTATCGTGAGTGGTGTTTCTACGATCGGATACATTCATCGTGCATTTGAAAAAATTGCTGAACATCGTCCCTTCTATCAAATTACTCCGCTGACGGATCGAATGAACTATTGTTCGTCGCCAATCAATAATATGGGGTGGCATATGACGGTTGAGAAACTGTTGGATATTAAAATTCCGAAGCGTGTCGACTACATGCGGGTGATTGTGATGGAATTGGCTCGTATTTCGGATCACTTGATTTGCAACGGTATTTTAGGTGTAGATACTGGGGCATTTTCTGGCTTCTTATATCTGATGGAAGAGCGGGAACATATTTACGAGGTGTATGAAGAAATATGTGGTGCCCGATTGACCACAAACATTGGTCGCATTGGCGGGTTTGAGCGCGACTTTAACGATATCGCTTTTGCGAAGATTCGTAAGTTTCTGAAAAACTTTCCGCCTATTTTAAAACAATTCGAAACACTATTTAATCGAAATCGCATATTTATTGATCGCACGTCGGGCATTGCTGCGGTTGATCCCGAAACAGCACTCAATTACAGTTGGAGTGGCCCTATATTAAGGGCTACAGGTGTTGACTACGATGTTCGGGTGAACGAACCTTATTCATCTTATGAAGATTTTGATTTCGAAATCCCGGTAGGAACTACAGGAGATGTGTATGATCGTTTCATCGTTCGTAATGAAGAAATGTGGCAAAGTTTGCGCATCATCGAGCAAGCCCTGCAGAAAATAGAAAAAGAACCAAAGGGCGTGTTTCATGCCGATGTTCCTGAATTTTATCTTCCTCCAAAAGAAGAAGTCTATAATAACATGGAAGCTTTGATTTACCATTTTAAAATTGTGATGGGAGAGATAGACGTTCCCAAAAAAGAGGTATATCATGCCGTTGAGGGTGGAAACGGGGAGCTTGGATTTTATTTAGTGAGCGATGGTGGACGATCGCCATATCGTCTGCATTTCCGTCGACCCAGTTTTATCAATTATCAAATGTACGCCCCGATGAGTAAAGGGATGTTACTTTCAGATGCTATTTTGAATATGAGTAGTTTAAACGTGATTGCAGGAGAATTAGATGCTTAAGCTTACAGTAAACGAAGAAATAAAATTTTCTACAGCCCTGATTGCCAAGTTTGATGCAGTCATGAGCTACCGCTATCCAGTAGGAAAACAAAAGGCGGGCTTATTGCCAATTTTGCATTTAGTACAGGCCGAATACGGTTGGGTAAGTCCACAGGCGATGGATCAGGTAGCGGATTATTTAAATATCAAACCGATCGAAGTGTATGAAGTAGCTACTTTCTACACCATGTTTTTTCTGCAACCGCAAGGGAAATATGTTTTAGAAGTTTGCCGTACGGGCCCATGTAGTTTGGTTGGTGCCGATAAAATAATGGATCATATCGAGAAAACATTGGGGGTGAAGGAAGGCGAAGTAACTTCGGATGGTTTGTTTAGTTGGCGAGGTGTGGAGTGTTTAGCCGCATGTGGCATGGCTCCTGTTTTGCAGATTGGTCCAGAATATACCTACTATGAAAACCTGACCGAAGAAAAGGTAGATCAGTTGATTAAAGATTTAAAAAGTAAATAAATATCCCCCAATATGGCTCGTAAGCTATTATTAGAACATATTCAGGTACCCGACATCCATACATTTGATGTTTACCGCAAACATGGGGGCTATCGTGCTGTTGAAAAAGCATTGAAAGGAATGTCGTCCGATGATGTGGTTGAGGAAGTGAAAAAATCAGGACTACGTGGCCGTGGTGGAGCCGGTTTTCCTACTGGGATGAAGTGGAGCTTTTTGGCTAAACCAGAGGGCAAAGCAAGATATCTGGTTTGCAATGCCGATGAATCCGAGCCAGGCACATTTAAGGATCGTTATCTGATGACTTATCTCCCCCATCTTTTAATTGAGGGGATGATTGTTTCTAGCTTTGCTTTGGGTGCAAATCTGTCCTATATTTATGTACGTGGCGAAATGATGCCGCAAATCAGAATCTTAGAAAAAGCCATCGCGGAAGCAAAAAATGCAGGGTTTTTAGGTAAAAACATTTTAGGATCAGGGTATAATCTAGAGTTGTGCGTACAACCAGGTGGTGGGGCTTACATTTGTGGTGAGGAAACAGCCTTGATTGAATCTTTAGAAGGTAAACGTGGTTTGCCTCGAATAAAGCCACCGTTTCCAGCTATTTCTGGACTTTGGAATTGTCCAACCGTAGTGAATAATGTAGAATCAATCGCTGCAGTGGTTCCGATTATTAATGATGGGGGCGACGAGTATGCCAAACGAGGAAATGGCCGCAGTACTGGGACTAAATTAATTTCGGCCTCTGGAAATTTAGTAAAACCAGGTGTTTACGAAATTGAATTAGGGTTACCTGTGGAGGAGTTTATTTATTCAGACGAGTATTGTGGTGGCATTGCCAATGGGAAAAAACTGAAAGCAGTAGTTGCTGGAGGCTCGTCCGTACCCATTCTTCCTGCCAATTTGATATTAAAAAACACAAATGGTGAAAACCGTTTGATGAGCTATGAATCACTATCTGAGGGTGGCTTCCAAACAGGAACCATGTTAGGTTCGGGCGGTTTTATTGCTTTTGATGAAGATGCCTGTATTGTTCGTAACACGTGGAATTATGCTCGTTTTTATCATCACGAAAGTTGTGGACAGTGTTCGCCTTGCCGCGAAGGAACAGGTTGGATGGAAAAGGTATTGCACCGCATTGAATATGGCCACGGCCAAATGAGTGATATCGATTTGTTGGTTGATGTCGCAAAGAAAATAGAAGGAAATACCATTTGTCCATTGGGTGATGCCGCTGCTTGGCCTGTAGCAAGTGCCATTCGTCATTTTCGAGATGAATTTGAGTGGCATGTAAAGCATCCGAAAGAGGCGATGGAACGGAATTATGGATTGGGTGATTATGCGAACCCATTGCTTAAAAAAGCTGAAAATTGAATAAAAAAACAGAATATGAGTCAGTCAGTTAATCTTTTAGTCGTGCGTGGCATTAGTTGTTTATTATTAATTATCTTGTTTTTAGGAGTAAATAGTTCAGCTCAAACAAAGAAGAAAAATGAATTTCATCCGCCCATTACTAAGCAAGAATTAAAATTGGATAGCATTTTTAAGCTATATGAAACAGATCATAATATGTATGAGTTTCTGTTGAAAAGACCTGGATATAAAGTGTTACCTAAGTATCAGTTATTATTTACGAATGCATTAACAGGGGCAATTGCGGCAGCTGAAAAAAAGACGGTCAAAGCAAATGGGGGTTATGAGGAGGGCGAAATGTCTGGTATTGACTGGAATCTTATTTGTGCACAAGATATTCCTGATCACTATTTATATCGCACCATAAAGCAAAATGACTCCATGGCTACCATAGGATATGCTTGGCCAAAGAATGAATATAATAAAGGTAACACGGTAGCAACTTACCGACTGGTTAAACAAAATAATATGTGGCTATTAGATGGTGTTGCTTGTACTGCTGGATATCATTTTAATATGGATCCTATCAAACCAATGAAAAAGTTTAACAAGAGTAAAAAGTCCAAGTAATTGCTCAAACACCATGTCAGAAAAAGCTAGAGTAACGATAGACGGAATAACAGTTGAAGTGGAGCCAGGAATAAGCATCCTGAATGCTGCGCGTCAGATAGGAGGGGACCTAGTGCCACCTGCCATGTGTTATTATTCTAAGTTGGAGGGTAGTGGAGGTAAATGTCGTACATGCTTAGTCAAAGTGAGCAAAGGATCCGAAAAAGACCCGCGACCGATGCCTAAACTCGTGGCTTCATGCCGGACCACTGTGATGGATGGCATGGAAGTAGAAAATATGACCTCGCCCGAGGTAATTGAAGCGCGAAAAGGGATCGTTGAGCTGTTACTCATCAATCATCCTTTGGATTGTCCGATTTGTGATCAGGCAGGCGAGTGCGATTTGCAAAATTTAGGGTATGAGCACGGCGCAGCAGGCACACGATACGAGTTTGAGCGAAGAACATTCGATAAAATAGATATTGGCGATAAAATTCAACTGCACATGACGCGTTGCATTTTGTGCTACCGTTGTGTGTTTACAGCCGATCAATTGACCAATAATCGTGTACATGGTATTTTGGGTCGTGGCGATGCATCTGAAATTTCGACGTACATTGAAAACGTAATCACCAACGATTTTTCAGGCAATGTGATTGATGTTTGCCCCGTGGGTGCTTTAACCGACAAAACATTTCGTTTCAAAAATCGGGTTTGGTTTACCAAGCCTGTGGACGCACATCGTGATTGCCCAACTTGCAAAGGCAAAGTAGCATTGTGGTATAAAGGAGAAGAGGTTTTACGTGTTACTGGACGCAAAGACCAATATGGCGAGGTAGAAGATTTTATTTGTAATGCTTGCCGATTTGATCATAAAAAAACAAGCGATTGGGTGATTGAAGGTCCAAGGCATATTGAAAACACATCGGTTATATCTTCCAATCATTATGATACGATGAAGCCATTACCTGTCATTCAACAAAATAAAGCGTTGATGGAAGCCAATAAAGTAGAATTTGAAAGAACAAAGAAAATCTAATGGAGTTAGCATTCGTTATCGAAAAATTTATACTGATCACGGTAGTATTTGCGCTCAGCTTAGTGGTTGCGATGTATTCTACCCTTGCGGAACGTAAAATAGCGGCATTTTTGCAGGATCGTGTGGGCCCTAACCGTGCTGGACCAGGTGGCATGTTTCAGCCTTTAGCAGATGGTGCAAAAATGTTTTTTAAGGAGGAGATTATTCCGGAACAGTCCAATAAATTTTTATTTATCGCAGGACCATCTTTGGCTATTTTAACGGCTTGTATCGGAAGTGCCGTAATTCCATGGGGCGATACCATCGCGATAGCAGGCCGAATCGTTGATCTGCAAGTGACAGATATCAATGTGGGGATATTGTACATTTTTGGCGTCGTTTCTTTGGGAGTTTATGGGGTGATGATTGGTGGTTGGGCATCTAATAATAAATTTTCCTTGATGGGTGCCATCCGCGCTGCATCTCAAAATATCAGTTATGAAATTCCAATGGGACTATCTATCATAGCTTTATTGCTGGTTACAAATACGCTCAGTTTAAAAGAAATCACCGCACAACAACATGGTTGGCACTGGAATGTATGGTATCAACCATTAGGTTTCCTTCTATTTATGATTTGTTCCTTTGCCGAAACCAATCGCACGCCTTTCGATTTACCTGAATGTGAAACAGAATTGGTTGGAGGATATCATACCGAATATTCATCCATGAAGCTGGGCTTTTATCTATTTGCTGAATACATCAACATGTTCATCTCATCAGCTGTGATGGCCACACTTTACTTTGGAGGCTATAATTATCCGGGCATGGATTGGGTTAACAATATGCTCGGTCCTTTATGGGGGCCTTTAGTGGGGGTGGCTGTTTTATTTTTAAAAATATTTGCGTTCATCTTTTTTTTCATGTGGGTACGTTGGACCGTTCCGCGTTTCCGCTACGATCAATTGATGAATTTGGGATGGAAAGTACTAATCCCACTCGCGATAGCCAACATTGTAATCACTGGAATTTGGATTACAATAAGTGATAGAATTTAACACAATCACCCATCCCTTAGCGGAGATGAAAAAGATAAAATGGAATCATTAACAAATAAAAAGAAAGTACTGCAACAGAAACCGATGAATTTCTGGGAGCGTTTATACCTTCCAGCTATTTTTCAGGGGATGGCCATTACTTTTATGCACATGTTCAAAAAGAAGGAGACGATTTTCTATCCGGAGGTGAAACGAGAATTTTCAGAAAACTGGAGAGGTCTGCATTCACTAAAACGTGATGAAGAAGGTCGTGAGCGCTGTACCGCTTGTGGTTTATGTGCATTAGCATGCCCTGCTGAGGCCATTACGATGATTGCTGCAGAACGTAAAAAAGAAGAGGCACATTTGTATCGCGAAGAAAAATATGCATCGGTGTATGAAATCAATATGCTACGTTGCATTTTCTGCGGTTTGTGTGAAGAAGCTTGCCCTAAAGAAGCGATTTACTTAGATGGAAACATTGTTGAGTCGAACTATTTGCGACAAGATTTTATTTATGGTAAAGACAAATTAGTTGAAGCCCCATTTAAAGCATCATAAAACAATCTGATCAATGACCTTATCTTTATTTTATTTAGTTGCCTTTTTATCCATATTTTTTTCGTTGCTGGTTATCTTTTCTAAAAATCCAGTACACAGCATTTTGTATCTGATTATCACTTTTTTTACATTCACCATTCACTATATTTTGTTGAATGCCCAGTTTTTGGCGATCGTTAATTTTATCGTTTACATGGGAGCCATCCTCGTTTTATTCCTATTTGTATTGATGCTACTGAATTTGAACAAAGATTCAGAACCATTGAAATCAAATCTGCTTAAAATAATAGGTGTGATCGGTGGGATGTGTTTATTAGTAACCCTCGTTGGATCAACCAAAGCGTTACATCTATCAGATCCAGTGATCCTACAAGCACAAAATTTGGGGTTAGTCAAAAATTTGGGCAAAGTACTATTCAGTGAATTTCTTTTACCATTTGAAGTATCCTCAATTTTACTGCTATCAGCCATGGTTGGAGCCGTATTATTAGCTAAAAGAGAACCAAACAACGCATAATGGAGAATATCACGCAAGCCATACATGGCGTTCCTTTAAATCATTACATTCTGTTAAGTACGCTCATCTTTTGTATTGGCGTGGTGGGTGTACTCACTCGTAGAAATGCAATCATTATTTTCATGTCTGTTGAGCTGATGCTGAATGCGGTAAACTTGCTATTGGCAGCTTTTTCGGTATACCATAATAATGCTTCGGGACAAGTTTTTGTATTTTTTATTATGGCCTTGGCGGCCGCAGAGGTAGCAGTTGGATTGGCTATTATTGTCATGATTTATCGAAACACCCATTCGGTAGACATCAATGTATTGAATAAATTAAAGTGGTGAGGCTATAAAATAATTTAAGAATGATAAACTTAGTTTGGTTAGTTCCTTTATTCCCATTGATTGGATTTGTGATCAATGGCTGGGGGCGTAATGTTTTGTCTAAAAGTGCAGTCGGTTTTATAGGAAGTGCGATGATCTTATTGTCATTTGGCGTAAGCGTGGGCATTTTTTGTGAACTGAATGCTGCGGATACAAAGGCATTTATTATTCCCCTGTTCGATTGGATACACGCAGGAAATTTAACCGTACCTTTTTCATTTCTGGTTGACCCGCTAAGCTCCCTGATGTTATTGGTGGTCACAGGAATAGGCTTTTTGATTCATGTATACTCCATTGGTTATATGCACGAGGATGCAGGTTTTGCCAAATTCTTCTCCTATTTCAATTTGTTTATCTTTTTCATGTTGCTGTTGGTATTAGGTTCCAATTATGTGATTCTTTTTATTGGATGGGAAGGAGTGGGCCTATGCTCTTATTTGTTGATTGGTTTTTGGTTTACCAATGCATCCTATGCAAGTGCCGCGAAAAAAGCCTTTGTGATGAATCGTATTGGTGATTTGGGCTTTCTGATTGCTATCTTTTTGATTTTTTCCACTTTTGGAAGCGTTGAGTTTGCGAAGATATTTCCCCAGGCAGCGACAATGGTTTCTGGGAATGGCACGCTTATATTAATAACTGCATTACTATTTGTCGGTGCAACGGGTAAGTCGGCACAAATTCCCTTGTTTACATGGCTGCCCGATGCCATGGCCGGCCCCACACCCGTTTCGGCTTTGATACATGCGGCTACCATGGTTACGGCAGGTATTTACATGATTGCTCGTTCCAATATTCTTTTTACACTCGCACCTCAAACCTTAGAAATTGTTTCAATCATTGGTTTAGCAACCGCCATCTTAGCAGCAACCATCGCGTTGACGCAAACCGATATTAAAAAAGTTTTGGCTTACTCCACGGTATCGCAGTTGGGGTATATGTTTTTAGGATTAGGTGTTGGAGCCTACACAGGAGCTTTCTTTCATGTGATTACACACGCTTTTTTCAAAGCATTGTTGTTTTTGGGAGCCGGTTCTGTAATCCATGCCATGAGTAATGAGCAAGATTTACGTAACATGGGTGGACTACGAAAAAAACTACCCATCACTTTCTTGACTATGATGATCGGAACGATCGCTATTTCGGGATTGCCTCCATTTGCGGGGTTCTTTTCCAAAGATGAAATTTTGGCACATGTATATCAACATAACCCCGTATTATGGGTGATTGGTGTCATTGGTGCCATGTTTACCGCTTTTTATATGTTTCGCATGCTGTTCCTTACTTTTTATGGAAATTTCAGAGGCACGCCTGACCAAGAACATCATCTACACGAATCACCAAAATCAATGACTGCCCCCTTGATCATCTTAGCTGTATTATCGGTGTTTGGTGGTTTCATTGGAGTTCCTGAAGTTTTAGGTGGAAGCCATTGGTTAGCTCATTTTTTAGCACCCGTATTTGAGACACCTCACGCCAAAATGGGAGAATTAGCATTAGATCATGGTACCGAATATAGGTTAATGGCTATTTCGGTAGGGGGTGTCTTGTTTGCACTGTTTTTTGCTTACACGAAGTATATCAGGAATGCATACGTTCCGCTTGCTGATGTCGATAAACGTAGTTTGTTGGCTAAAATATCCTACAATAAATATTACGTTGATGAGATTTATGATGCATTGATTGCCCGTCCACTCGATGCACTATCAAGCTTTTTTTACCATGTGGTCGACAAATTAGGAATCGATGGATTCGTAAATAACCTAGGCAAAATAGCAACAGAAGCAAGCAAAGGGTTTCGCCTATTGCAAACAGGAAATATTGGGTTTTATATCTTCATGATGGTATTGGGTACGATGGCATTGTTGATATATGGCTTTTGTAAATTTTAATCATATCTGGTCAGAATAAATAAATGGAATTAGTACGCTTAATTTTCTTACCTCTTTTGGGTGCCTTGATTTGCTCCTTTTTTAAGCAGGGCAATATAGCACGGATAGGAGCATTAGTCATCTCGATCATTTCTTTAGTTTTTACAATTGGGATGGTATGCAAATTTATTCCCGATGCTTCCACCCAATTTTTGATAAACTATACTTGGATTCCAAGTTTGGGCATCCATTTCAAAGCTGGAATTGATGGGATTAGTATGATAATAGTCTTATTGACTAATATTTTAATCCCCATTATTATTTTGGCGAGCTTTAAATATCAGTATAAGAGCCCCCATTCATTATATGCCCTCATTCTGTTTATGCAAATGGGATTATTGCTTGTATTTACTGCTTTAGATGGATTTTTGTTTTATGTGGGATGGGAGGCTGCTCTAATTCCTATTTATTTCATTTGCGCACTATGGGGTGGAGAGAACCGAATTCAAGTAAACTTGAAATTTTTCATCTATACCATTGCAGGTAGTTTGTTGATGCTGATCGCGATCATCTACCTGCATTTACAAACACCGAATAACAGTTACGATATCGCCGACTTTTATCAACTTAAATTAGATGCAGCTACACAAGCTTGGTTGTTTTGGGCTTTCTTTCTTGCATTTGCAATTAAGATGCCTGTGTTTCCTTTTCATACCTGGCAACCCGATACCTATACCGAAGCCCCAACAGTAGGTACCATGCTACTTTCGGGTATCATGCTTAAGATGGGTGTTTATGGGGTTATTCGCTGGTTAATTCCTGTGGTGCCATTGGGCTTTGCAGCCTGGGGGCAAACAGCACTCATTTTGTCTGTGATCGGAATTATATACGCTTCTGTTATTGCATTCACTCAAAAAGATATCAAACGTTTGGTGGCCTATTCGTCGATTGCGCACGTTGGATTAATTTCGGCTGGCATTTTTGCCTGGAATATACAAGGCCTGCAAGGAGCGATGATCCAAATGCTCAATCACGGTATCAATGTGGTCGGGCTATTTTTTGTTTTAGATATCATTACACGTAGGCTGAACACGCGTCAGTTGGATCAAATGGGAGGGATTGCAAAATCAGCACCCCAATTGGCTATTAGCTTTTTGATTGTTCTTCTAGGAACGGTCGCGCTTCCACTCACGAATGGATTTATTGGCGAGTTTTTGTTGCTGATGGGTGTCTATCAATACCATATTGGGTATGCTGCCCTTGCTGGTTTAACGATCATTTTAGGAGCTGTGTATATGTTCCGAATGTATCAGCAAGTGATGCTAGGGAGCACCAACGAACAAACATCTGTTTTTATTGATCTCGATCCCACAGAAAAAATAGTGTTATTTATTATTTGTGCATTGGTGATCGTCATTGGAGTTTATCCCCAACCGATTTTACACATTTCCGAAGCAGCGGTAAGCAATTTGGTGGATCAGGTGAATCAAAAGATAGTATTAAGTAAATAAACATGAACGCATTAATCATTCTATCTGCTTTTGCGATAGTTATTTTATATCTGGGACTATTTAACGCGAAGAGAGCACTTTTGCCCGTTACTTTAACGGGCTTATGTGTAGCACTTATTGCCGTATTGGCTGAGTGGAATACCAATGCTCAGCCAATCTATAGCGGAATGATGCTATTTGATAATTTCGCTGTTGCTTTTTCTACCATTTGTATTTTTTCGACGATTCTCATCATCCTCATTTCAAAAGACTATTTCGAGCGAATTAGTGAGCATGTGGCAGAATACTATGCCATTCTTCTTTTTGCCCTAGCGGGGATTTTGGTGATGGTTTCTTACTACAATCTGTCGATGCTTTTTATTGGCATCGAAATCATGTCGGTAAGCTTATACATTCTAGTAGGTATTCGTAAAAAAGAATATGCATCTAATGAAGCGGCTCTAAAATATTTTTTGATGGGTGCTTTTTCTACTGGATTTCTCCTTTTGGGCATCACACTTATTTACGGTGCAACAGGTTCGTTCAATTTAGAATCAATCAGGGGCTATGTCGTATCAAATCCAACGAGTATATCTACCTTATTTTATAGTGGAATGATCCTGATGTTAATCGGATTCTGCTTTAAAATAGGTGTAGCACCGTTCCACTTTTGGACTCCTGATGTATATGAAGGATCACCAACACTGATCACTGCATTTATGAGCACCGTAGCTAAAACGGCTGGTTTCGCTGCATTTATACGTTTATTCTCAATTTGCTTTGCACCTTTAAGTGATTTTTGGATGCCTACCATTGTAGTGATTATCGTACTGACCATATTTATTGGCAACATCACAGCAGTATATCAACACAGCTTTAAGCGGATGCTGGCTTATTCCAGTATTTCGCACGCGGGTTATTTGTTGTTTGCAACATTACTTTTGGGAGCAGCATCTACCAATGCGGTGTTTGTGTATGCAACAGCATATTCAATCGCATCTATTATTGCATTTGCAGTCTTGATATTAGTGAGACGCGAAACAGGCTCATCCAGTTTTGATAGCTTTAATGGGCTAGCTAAAAAAAACCCATTGATGGCATTCACACTTACGATATCCATGTTTTCTCTGGCGGGCATTCCACTTACAGCGGGTTTTATAGGTAAGTTTATGGTGTTTTCTGTTGTCTTATCCGAGTATCGAATCGGGTTGATAGGCTTGGCTATTATAAATGCACTCATTGGTGTTTTTTATTATTTGAAGGTGGTAACGGCCATGTACTTTAAAGAAGTAGATCGGGAAGAAATTGCTGTTCCCGCATATTATAAATTGGTTTTGTGTTTTTCGGCGGTTGCTACTATTTTATTGGGAATATATCCCAACGTCATTTTAGCTTTATTTTAAGTTTTAAAATCAAGGCTTTAAAACTACCATGAGTTATCACTCATAAATCCTGAATGATTAAAAGCGAAGCGATTCCTTGAACACCTCAAAAAAATACTAGTGAAAAATTTAGTTCATGATAGCCTCATAGCCGATAAAAAAACAATTATATATATGAAAATATTGTAGATTTACGCATATTCAACTATGCACGAAATCTGGGACTTCCTACTACATTTTATTGATCCTGAACTGTTACTTCGAGAAGGCGGTTTGTATGTTCTTCTTTTTGTCGTTTTTGCTGAGACAGGTTTATTTTTCGGATTTTTCCTTCCAGGAGATTATTTGCTGTTTATGGCTGGGATGTTCACGGCCACTGGGCGATTAAATACATCTATTTATACTTTAGTGATAAGCTTGATACTTGCAGCAGTTTTGGGCAATTTTGTGGGGTACTGGTTTGGTAAAAAAACTGGTACACTGCTATATGATCGGCCTGATACTTTTTTCTTTAAGAAAAAATACTTTAGGGCAGCAGAAGAGTACTATCGTAAACAGGGTGCATTTGCGCTTATTATGGGTCGTTTTATCCCCATAGTGAGAACTTTTGCTCCCATTTTTGCGGGTGTGGTGCAGGTTAATTTTAAAAAATTCGCTTTTTACAATGTGATAGGTGCGTTTCTTTGGGTTGCCTCATTAACCTTAATTGGTTTCTTTCTTGGTATGCAATTTGAGAAAGAGGTCACCGACTATCTGCTGTATATCATCATAGGTTTTATTGTTGTTGCTACTGCGCCACTTTTGATATCGTATATGAAGGGTATAGGACGTTTAAATGAAGCTGAAGAATAATTTTAACCAATAATTAATATAATGAGTAAAGACCATCCGTGGCACCATGTTTCTCCAGGGAATGATATCCCTTCCACAGTTAATGCAATTATCGAAATTCCTAAAGGATCTAAGGCAAAGTATGAAATTGATAAAGAGTCAGGTTTGATCAAACTAGATCGGGTTCTTTTTTCGTCGGTGATGTACCCAGCCAATTACGGCTTCATTCCTCAAACCTATTGTGATGATCAAGATCCTTTAGATATTCTGGTTCTATGTTCAGTAGATGTTTATCCAATGACTATTATTGAAGCCAAAGTAGTTGGCGTCATGCACATGGTTGATAATGGCGAGCAAGATGATAAAATTATTGCGGTAGCAAAGAACGACATGTCCGTAAACTATATCGATGACTTAGCTGAACTGCCACCTCATACGATGAAAGAAATCGTGCGATTTTTTCAAGATTATAAAGCCCTTGAAGAAAAAAATGTGGCTATTGAGCATTTATTAGGTAAAAGATATGCCTATAAAGTAATCGCCG
>CAIOLR010000045.1 GCA_903859135.1 uncultured bacterium
GAAAAATACCAGTTTTTGTTATAAATACATCCATTTATTGCATAATTTTATACACATATTTTAATGTAAATTGTTAATAATGTGATACTTGATTCCTTTTTGAGGACCGACTAATTATCGGGTGCTTGAGTCTTTTCGGGATACGATTGAGGGGGTACGGGCAGGGGTGGAAGCGTGATTTAACTCCTTTTCTTGTCCCAAACTGGCAATCCTTGTCCCACGCTGTCCCATGATTTTACTGGAAATGCGATTTTTGATTTTGCTTGTCCCATATATTTATTTATTAAGTTATTACAAATCAGATATTTAAATGAAAATGGGACAAATGGGACACGTGGGACAAGGAAAAAATGTAAAGTTTTTTAAAATTGGTGATTTTTTCAAACGTGCTTTTTTGTTTTCGGGTTAGAGCGTGTCAAAATTCATCATTAGTTTTTCTTTCCGCTGCTCTGACATTTTTACGTAAATCATTGTTGTTTGTATTTTGCTATGCCCCATCAACTCTTGCAAGGATGCAATATCACCGCCTAACTCTATAAATAATGTACCAAAGGTGTCACGGCTTACGTGGAAACTTAGATTTTTTTTAATACCTGCATGTTCTGCTATTACTTTTAGTGCGAGGTTAACAGTTTTATCAGCATATGGATGAAAAATTAGCCCTTTTCTTCCCTCAATCAATTCCTTTGCATACTTTGGCAATGGAACATTTATTTCTTTGCCAAATCGTTCTCCCTTTTTCATTTTCATCTTGATAACGCCTTCTTTTATTTGAGAAGAAGAAATCAAATCGCTGTCACTGATACGTATTCCAGTATAGCAGCTAAACAAGAATTTCCTTAAGCACTCCCGCTCTAAATCATTAAGTAATTCACTATTCAGCAATGATCTTAATTTTGATAATTCTTCTCTATTTAAGGCTTCCCTTTCGCCATCTCGAAATGAAACTGTAAACTTAGCGTATGGTTTATCCAAAAAATAACCATCAGTTAAAGCATGATTGATGTAGGTTTTAATAACCTTATGCACACCAACAACCGTATTGTGCTTATATTTTTTAGTTTTTCTAAGCCAAGCATCAAAATGTCTAATGAATTCAGTATTGATATCTTTCATCAATAACTGCTTGTTCTTCATAAAATCAATAAGATTGTTTAGGGCAGTCTGGTGTCTAAGTTTAGTTCGATGGGTATTGATCCCCTTGTCATGTAGTGAGATATTTTTAGAAGTTGAATAAAATAAAAAACAATCTTTCGACGCAAAGTTTTTATAATCGTTAACGAATAGATCTAATGTGAGCTCGCGCATTTGTAAACGATAACTTCTTATTATTTCATTTGCTCTAGCTTTAATCGTCCCAATTACAATATTTAAATCCATTACGTCTGGATCATTTTTATAACGAGGTAATAGCATTTGTGCCTTTTTATCAAAAAAGGCAGCTGACCAATATAGTTTCAATCCTATTAATTTCTTTTTTCTTTCTGCAACCAATTGTAAATACATGGGAGATTCACCATCGGCTCTTTGTTTACAATCTTGAATAATGATACTTGCGGTAAAACTAGTCGACACCATCGGGGACAAGGTTACTTGATTTTTCATAAAATTAGTGTGTCAAATGGGTGAAACATTGTGCTATAAAAAGTAATAAAAATGGCCAAAGGGAGTTTTTTTTGAAAAATAGGTGAAACAAAAAACCGCCTTAGCGATACAGCTAAGGCGGTTTTTTTAAAAATCAGTACCCGGAGCCGGATTCGAACCGGCACGGTTTCCCATCGGTGTTTGAGACCGACGCGTCTACCAATTCCGCCATCCGGGCATTTATTTAACGGGCTGCAAACATATTCAAACTATTTCGAATTCGCAACAAATATTTTTTACGATACCATATATCTTTGATTTTCAATAAACTATTTTTTCGATCTTGATCATTTTGCGAGTCAAAAGTATGTGTATAAAATGTCAATTCATCAAAAA
>CAIOLR010000046.1 GCA_903859135.1 uncultured bacterium
AAGCTTGAACGATTAAAATTGTGCAGAAAATTAAATCACTTTGCACTCAAAGTCAAAATTTATCTCGCCGCTAATAAAGCTGCTTGGGAAGAAGTACAAAAAATAAATTTTCAACCTACTGCGTAACATCAGTTATAATACCATTGCACGAAATGATATCATTACACACGGCCCCATCGTCAGTGCAACTACTAAATTGTTGAACAAAAAAATGACCACTGGTTTGTCAACTTCTTATAACACGAGCACACAGGATGGAATACAGGAAAGCAGTGCATTCAATGTCCGATTGAATGGTGCTTACACCCTTTTTAAATCACATAATTTGAATCTTACATTGGTGAATCAATATAGATCTATGCTCAACAAAGGACAGACGAGCAATCTGACAGGTTCGCTGGGGTATAGCTATAGTTTTTAATTATTTGAATGTTGGGCGTGCCCCTTCGGGCTGGGCTGTTCACTACAAGTCCTCGTTTCGCTTCGCTCCACTGTGGGCTTTTCGTTGCCATCCCTCACGCAAAAAAAGAAAAATGATAGCTGTCGGTAGAATTTTTATACGGATTGGCTTACCAAGGGAGTACCCTGACTCCCCGTAAATTAGGGTACGATCCAAATTTACCATGCATTCAGACGACTTTAAATTTCAAATTTTTATAAAATTTTTACGTAGCATTGACCGCACATCCACCCAGCATTACGCATAAATTCTATCCGTCTACCATTCAGGCTCGTCTGTTTGCTGCTGATTGCTACCCTCCCAAGCATTGCCCAGCAATATCCGGTTCAAGTGATCACCCAATTACTGCCGCCGTATACATTCAACGTACCGCAGATGATAAACATCAACAATTGCGACAAAAAAGAATATTGTATGAGCAACATGCTGTGCAGAAGGCGGGTTCTGAAGAATATGATCATGTATGGCATGCGGCTAGAGATAGCATTCACCTTTGGGTAAACAATGGTCTAAGTGGTTTCGATATTTACGCTGACTTTCCTTGGTATTTAGATAGTCTAATTTGCTTCAATAAGGCAATGAATCGCTGTATAGTAGCCTTAAGTTACCAACAGGGCCTCTGGTCTCCCAGTGATGGAATGGATTATTTTAATAGTGCTAAAATTAATGATCGATGGTGTTTCTTTTTGAAGGAGGACATTTTGTGTTACCTCGCGATTATTATTAGCCAGATGACACGACCCCGTTGAGTATTGAGCAGCTTAATGAAATTTCAGTAGATAACATCTTCCGTTGTTACTTAAAAAAGAACGAATGGTAAATAAATGATGCCTTCTTCAACTATCAGCTGGAAGATGTTTGGGGGGATTTTAATCATCAATCCCGCAAGGATACTCTGGAAAATGGAAAAAAAATTTATCAATTAAAAAGGACTATTTCGAGAGTATTTATTTGAGATTGTCGAAAGAAAAGTGGCTTTACAGAGAAAAGTGATGAAGCATATTCGTGTTAAATAACTGATGTTACGCAGCCCCTATTTTTCATATTTATATGATAGACTATTTTTGCAAGATGGACAAAGCGAAGATTAGAGATTTATACACAGATTATTTGTTGTCAAGTTTGGGAAAAACTACGGCCACTGGCT
>CAIOLR010000047.1 GCA_903859135.1 uncultured bacterium
GCCTGTTTAAAACAAGTTCCAATCTGCACAAATTTTTAAATTTTCATCATAAACCCCATATTTTACAAATAGAACTTTCTTAATGAATGATGCAGGATGAGGTAAGGAGCTGTAAAAAAAATGCTTAAATGAAAGCCTATCTGGGTAGTTTTGTACATGATGATCTTTGTCAGTGATTATCTCTAAATCAGTATAAACAATATCGATGTTATCTAGCTGGGGTATTGTTTTACCTAAAACAGAAGAATCCTTTAAATAATCACCACTATTCAAAAACAATAAGTAATCTCCAGTAGCCATTTCAATTCCCTTATTCATGGCATTGTAAATACCCTTATCTGGCTCACTTACCCAGTATGTTAAATCGTTAATATGCTGGGTAATTACATCTTTACTACCATCTGTTGAGCCTCCATCTACCACTAGATATTCAAAATCTTTCCAAATTTGGTTCACAACGCTTTCTATCGTTTGAATCAAACCTTGTTTATTATTATAGTTGATGGTAATGATGGAAAGTATTGGATTTGCTATTTTTTTCACGAGTACATTATTTCCTTTGATATTACTTCACTAAGCCACTACAAACAACTTTTCAAGTTCATTCGTGTTTTTATCCCATGTAAAATCTTTAACACGAATTGATCCTGCATAAGCTAACCTAACTCTAAGATCATTATCCTCAATTAGTTTCAATATGGCGTCAGCCATAGCACCACTATTCCTAGGCTCTACTAATAATGTTGTATGATCATCCATAAAATCTATATGGCCTTGAATGCGGGTACACGCACAAGCGCAACCACAAGCCATTGCCTCCATCGGTGGAAGTCCCCAGCCCTCTTGTAAGCTCGGCGAGATAAAAATCGCTGACTCATTATAAAGCTCAACTAAATTGGCTGGTTTATATTGGTATGTAAAGTTGTGGGGTAAATTTTGTGGTGGGATATCATGTACTCCAAATAGCTTCACATTTAATGACGGATACTTCACTGAAACCATCTTTAAAGCATCTAAACCATACTTGCTTCCTTTTCCTTCTGACTCAGAATATAGCATGATAACCGTTTTTGTTACTCTGGATTCAATGGGATTATTGATATAAAATTGCGTTGGATCAATTGCATTTGAAATCAAAGGAATCACCCTGCCTGTCTGCTTCGAAAACAAGCCTTGCAAGTATTTCGATATAGTCAAATAGTTTATGGGTAATTTATAGGACTGATGTATCAATTCCTTGTGTTCTGACCAGTGTGTCCCATCGTCTTGTATTAAGTTAAATTTCTTTCCCTTGCTTGATTTTAATTCTGCCATCTCTATGGCCGTTGCCCACCACGTAGAAAAAACAACATCTGCATCTCGAATTAAATAATCACTTACTTTAGCAATTTGTAAGCTTTTTATTGAACTATTTAACGAGAACCAAGTTGGACGCCTTGATACAACCTTTGATACAAACCGTTGTAAAAAGTAAAGTTTCCAGAATTTTAAACTTAGCAAACGTTTATGAAGCCAACGCGTTTTCAATGAGTGGTAAATGACCACATCATGGCCTCGTTCAGCGAGTTGGTTTCCATACTGATACATCACCTTAACACCTCCCACAGGATGATCAATAAAAAATGGCAAGAGAATATTAATCTTCATAAACTCAGATTATCGTACTTCATTCTATCCAACATATTATACTTTGTGATATTTACGCTTCCCCTTAAAGAATTTATAATACTGCCGTGCAAAAAATAATATTATTGACGAATTACCTAATAAGTTACCCCAACAAC
>CAIOLR010000048.1 GCA_903859135.1 uncultured bacterium
AGAAAATAAACAATATTTAATTTCGCTAAACGCAAAAAGGCTATCTTGTTTGAGACAGCCACCCTTTTCGCAGAATACAGCATTTTGGCTCCACAGCGGCACGAGCTAATCATTTATAAAACGACCTTTTCTATCAAAATGCCCGTGTCACATTCGTGATGAACAAACGGTGCGCTAGCGAATTTATTTGTATAGTGGGAGCAGAAATCATTTTATTTTTCACTCCTATTTTATCGGGAACATCAGGACTTTTAGCAGAAATGTGAGGAGCTATAATGAGTGATACGATAGACATCAATTTGATTAAAATATTCATCGATGGACCAGAAGTATCTTTGAATGGATCGCCTACAGTATCTCCAGTTACAGATGCTTTATGTGGTTCAGATTTTTTATAATACATCTCCCCATTAATTTCAACTCCCTTCTCGAATGATTTTTTGGCATTATCCCATGCTCCACCAGCATTCGATTGAAACATCCCCATCAACACTCCCGACACGGTAACACCTGCCAACAAGCCCCCTAGCACTTCTGGGCCGAAAGAGAAGCCTACAATCACTGGAACCAAAAGTGCAATGGCCCCTGGCAACATCATCTCACGAATAGAGGCTTTCGTCGAAATTGCTACACATTTTTCATATTCTGGTTTCGCTTTGTATTCCATGATCCCAGGTATTTCGCGAAACTGGCGACGCACTTCATTCACCATATCCATGGCCGCTCTACCTACCGCAGAAATACACAGTGCCGAAAAAATAAAAGGAATCATCCCCCCAACAAATAATCCTGCTAAAACATCCGCTTTATAAATGTCGATGTGCTCGATACCTGCGATACCCACAAAGGCTGCAAACAATGCTAACGAGGTTAAAGCGGCCGATGCAATGGCAAAACCTTTACCCGTTGCAGCGGTGGTATTCCCCACAGAATCCAAATTATCAGTGCGCTCACGTACTTGAGCAGGTAAACCACTCATTTCGGCAATCCCACCCGCATTGTCTGCAATCGGCCCAAAAGCATCGATAGCCAACTGCATGGCTGTGGTAGCCATCATCCCCGCTGCTGCAATAGCCACTCCGTATAAACCCGCAAAATGATACGATCCATAAATACCCGCAGCTAACACCAAAATGGGTAACACCGTTGATTCCATCCCAACAGCCAGACCAGCGATAATATTGGTGGCATGCCCAGTAGAAGATTGTTTGATAATAGATAGCACTGGGCGTTTACCCATAGCCGTGTAGTATTCTGTGATTAAACTCATCAATGTACCAACAACCAAACCCACCACAATGGAGCAGAACACATCCATTTTTGAAAATTGAAAGTCGCGAATAGTCATCTCGCTCGGCAACAACCATTGCACAGCGAAAAAAGCAGCAATGGAAGTCATGATGATAGACGACCAGTTACCTATGTTCAGTGCTCTTTGGACGCTATCTGTTTCCTTATCAATGCGCACAAACGAAGTTGCAATGATTGATAAAAACAGTCCCAAACCAGCGATCAGCATCGGTAAAAGAATGGGAGCAATACCACCAAAATTGTCTATAGAAACAATCTCGCGACCCAAAACCATGGTTGCTAGGATGGTTGCCACGTACGAACCAAACAAATCGGCACCCATACCGGCTACATCGCCCACATTATCACCCACATTGTCGGCAATAGTCGCTGGGTTACGAACATCATCTTCAGGAATCCCTGCTTCCACTTTTCCAACAAGGTCGGCTCCTACATCCGCAGCCTTAGTATAAATACCTCCACCAACACGTGCAAATAACGCGATCGACTCCGCTCCTAGTGAAAAACCAGCGAGCACATCCAATGCTTTCTCCATCTCTTTACCATTCACGCTCCCGCCAACCTGAACTACATAAACCTGATAAAACACAATAAACAAAGAACCCAATCCTAAAACTGCCAAACCAGCAACACCAATCCCCATCACACTTCCGCCAGTAAAAGAAACGCACAACGCTTTTGCCAAACTTGTTCTGGCTGCTTGCGTAGTACGCACATTGGCTTTGGTAGCAATTCGCATACCGAGATATCCAGCGAATGCAGACGTAAATGCGCCAACCAAAAACGAAATGGCAATGACCCAACTCGAGGTTTCGACCAAGGTACCTGAATAGGCAAGTATAATGGCTGCAATGATGGCAAAATAACTTAGCACCTTCCACTCTGCACGCAAAAATGCCATCGCTCCATCGGCAATGTAGCCAGCTAGTTCCTTCATATTATCGTCGCCTGCTTCTTGTTTCACAACCCAAGCCGATTTTATGAGCATCACCACGATCCCAATCAATCCGAATACTGGAATTAAATAGATCAAATTGTTTTGTAAAAAATTCATGTACTCCATTTTAAGTTTTAGTTCCCAATAAGTATTTATGTGACCGCCAAAAGTAAGATCGTTAATCTACTATTCAAAAAAATTATCATTTTTGATCATTTTTTAAATTTTCATTAAATCAAATTAAGAAGTCTACTTTTTGCATATTTTTAAATACTTTTACCCCCCTTACTACTTTAGTATAAGTATTCCCTTAATTATTTTATAAAATGAATGAAGTTTCAGAAGAAGGTAAAATGAAACGCGAGGTAAGTCTATTAGACGCCGTTTCATTAGTCGTAGGAACCATGATTGGCTCCGGTATTTTTATTGTATCAGCGGATATTACGCGTCATGTTGGCTCTGCTGGTTGGTTAATTGGTATTTGGGTAATTACAGGTATCATGACATTGATTGCTGCCATCAGTTATGGCGAACTAGGTGCGATGTTCCCCAAAGCGGGCGGACAATATATCTTCTTAAAAGAGGCTTACAATGACTTTATTGGCTTTTTATACGGATGGAGTTTCTTTACAGTTATCCAAACAGGATCCATTGCAGCGGTAGGTGTTGCTTTTTCAAAATTCACATCTTATGTAATTCCTCAGATCAATGAAGACCTGATTTTGATTGCGCTTGGCCCTTTGCAAATATCATCTGCTCAACTTCTTTCGTTAGCAATCATTATCCTACTCACATATATCAATACACGGGGTGTGAAGGAGGGTAAATGGATTCAAACCTCCCTAACCATCATTAAAATACTATGCTTACTAGGAATCATCATTTTTGGATTTTGGGCATTAAAACCAGAGGTATGGGCAAATAATTGGCAAAATCCTTGGCCCATGCAAAAAATGAACATCGATGGTTCTTTTGAATCGTATACGATGGTTGCTGCTTTAGGTGCCGTTGCTGCTGCCATGGCTGGTTCTATTTTCAGTTCCGACTCTTGGCATTGCGCTACATCTATTGCTGGAGAAATTAAAAATCCACAACGCAATGTCGGTTTGAGCTTATTCATTGGAGCCTTAACGGTGATCACTATTTATGTCATTATAAATATTGTTTACTTGGGCGTATTACCTCTAAACGAAATTGCTTTTGCAAAAAATGACCGCGTTGGCGTTGCTGCTGCAGATATTATATTTGGCAGTATAGGCACCCTAATTATTGCAATCATGATTATGATTTCTTGTTTTGGCTGTGTAAATGGATTAATACTAGCAGGTCCACGCGTATATTATACGATGGCACAAGATGGTTTGTTTTTCGAAAAAGTAGCACATCTCAACAAAAATGGCGTTCCTGCATTTGGTTTATGGATACAGTGCCTAGTTGCTTCTGCACTTTGCTTGAGTGGAAGATATAGCGACTTGCTAGACATGGTTTCTTTTGTGGTTGTACTTTTTTATATCCTAAACATCATCGGTATTTACAGACTTCGAATCACGCAGCCAAATACACCTAGGCCATATAAGGCTTTTGGATATCCAGTTTTACCTGCTATATATGTGCTGTTGGCTTCAACTTTTTGCATACTATTGATTTTTTATAAGCCTAATTATACCTTCTCTGGATTGATGATTGTTTTGACGGGAGTACCGATTTATCTTTTATGGAAAAGAAAATAAAGTAATATGAAATAGTTAATATTGCGCATTGCAATAAAAAAGGGGCGTATAACGATTTGAGTTCATTGCAAATTGGTTATACACCCCCTTTTTTATTCAAAAATTTCTAAGCAATATCTACTTCAAAATGAAACTAACAAAAACAACAAAATCATTTGGCTACCTAGATTTCATCGTTCTAATACTCTCCATTTACGTCTTAGGAACGTTATTTATTGACACTATTTTCACCCTACCAAAAGAAATTTCTCGAGTACTAAACATCATTGATGATATTATTTGTGGCTTATTTTTTATTGATTTCTGCATGAGACTAAACAAAGCCGAAAACAAATTGGCTTTTCTGAAATGGGGATGGATTGATTTGATTTCATGCATACCTGCTGTTGATTTTCTTCGAGCAGGGAGGCTTCTTCGCTTAATTAAACTATTCAGAATTATAAGAGCCTTTCGTTCAGTGGTCAGTTTTACCAATCATATTTTCGCAAACAAAACCCAAGGAACGTTTGCTTCGGTTTCAATTATTGCTGTTTTGCTGGTTATTTTTTCGTCGATTGCCATTTTACACGTAGAAGTTGACCCTAAAAGCAATATAAAAACGGCTGAAGATGCGCTATGGTGGGCTTATGTCACCATTACCACCGTTGGCTACGGCGATCGATTTCCCGTAACAATGGAAGGTAGAGCGATTGCTACAATATTGATGACAGCTGGTGTTGGTTTATTTGGAATATTCAGCGGGCTTTTAGCTTCATGGTTTGTCAAGGGGAATGGCCCCATCGTGTTCACAAACGCACAATCAGAAACTGAATAAGCGACCTCTTAATTGATACTAAGACACTACAGAATGAAAAGACTATTATTCACCCCCCTCCTTCTTATAACAATGATTATAGAAACCCAGGCCCAAACCAAAATCGCATTCGACGTTTCTTTCACAGAACCTCAAGCGCATTACGTGGATGTAAAAATGGAAGTCTCAGCTCTCAACAATGAATATCTAGAAGTAAAAATGCCTGTCTGGACCCCAGGTTCGTACCTAATCCGAGAATTTGCCCGAAATGTAGAAGGCTTTACCGCATCTGATGAAAATGGAATCATCCTTTCATCTACAAAAACCACTAAAAACGCCTGGAAAATCCACACCCCAAAAAGCAAAAAAGTTAAAATAAACTATCGAGTTTATGCTTTTGAAATATCTGTTCGCACCAGCTTTGTCGATATGTCTCACGCATTTTTATCGCCCACGAGCATATTCATGTATGTTACAGGGCAGCTCAAACAACCCGCAACCATAACCATTCATCCAATAACAGCATGGACTCAAATATCGACAGGTTTGGAAACACTTCAGGGGAAAGCCAACAGCTTCTATGCTCCCAATTTCGACATCCTTTTTGATTCACCTATCGAAATAGGCACTCAGGATATTTTTGAATTTGACGCAGCTGGAGTAAAACACGAAGTGGCCATGTATGGAGGTGGCAATTATGACAAAGAGCGTTTAAAGCGCGACATGACCAAGATAGTGGAAGAGGAAACGGCCGTTTTTGATGTCAATCCAAACAAACGCTACGTTTTTATCGTACACAATTACAACACAAGTGGTGGTGGCTTAGAGCATCTAAACTCGACCGTACTGGGGATGTCTAGAAATAGTTATACCGACGAGAACAGCTATGCCAATTTTCTTTCCCTCGTTGCACATGAGTATTTTCATCTGTGGAATGTAAAACGCATTCGCCCATTTGCACTCGGCCCATTCGATTACGACAACGAAAACTATACCACGAATCTGTGGATTGCGGAGGGTTTTACAGCGTATTACGACAATTTGATGATTCGTCGCACAGGCTTTTATTCATTTGAAAAATATCTAGAAGTCTTGTCTGGAGTCATCAATGTGATCGAAAATCAACCTGGAAATCGTGTTCAACCCGTAAGTGAGGCTAGTTTTGATGCTTGGATAAAAGCATACCGACCCAATGAAAATTCACGCAATTCAACCATTTCCTACTACGACAAGGGATCGATGATTGCCCTGGTGCTAGATTTGGAAATTTTGAATGCTACACAAGGTAAAAAAGGGTTGGATGATGTGATGAAAGCATTATATGACGAATATCACATCAAACAAAATAGAGGCTATACCGATGCAGAGTTCAAAGTGCTAGCTGAACAAGTAGCAGGACTTCCTTTAGACACTATTTACAACGACTACGTAAACGACACTAAACAAATCAATTTTGCAAAATATTTCAACTACGTCGGTCTACAACTCGTTGATGATCTGGCAACCAAAAATACGCCCTATCTCGGTACCACAAGTGTCGTCAAAGAGGGAAAAATCATCATCACCACCATTGCACGTGGAAGTGCTGCCTGGACAGGTGGTTTAAACGTCAATGACGAAATCATCGGCATAGATGAAAACCGCGTGAATGATCTGGATAAAATGATCGCCACGAAAAAAGTAGGTCAAAAAATTACCCTCTTAATCAATCGCGATGGATTATTAAAAAATATAGACGCCACACTAACCCGAAATCCTACCATTAAATTTCGTCTTGTGCCGGCAGAAAGTGCAAATGAAGCGGCAGTTGCACTGCGCAGAAAATGGTTAAAATTATAATCCTATCAAATTTTGTACTTTTATCGCCACATCATAATCTTAACCAAAGGCAACATCCAGTGAATGACAAAATAGAACACCTACAAACAAAAAGAGAAAAAGCTTTATTAGGTGGCGGAGATACTCGTATTCGTAGTCAACATCAAAAAGGAAAGTTAACCGCGCGAGAGCGACTGCACTTTTTACTCGACGAAGGGTCTTTTGAAGAAATAGGTATGTTTGTTACCCATCGTTCCACTGATTTTGGGATGGAAAATGAACGCTATCTGGGTGATGGTGTCGTGACTGGGTATGGGACGATCAACGGTCGACTTGTATATGTTTTCTCACAAGATTTCACTGTTTTTGGCGGATCACTTTCAGAAACACATGCCGAAAAAATATGTAAGATCATGGATCTAGCCGTCAAAAATGGTGCTCCCCTCATTGGTCTTAATGATTCAGGTGGCGCCCGCATTCAAGAGGGAGTTGTGTCTTTAGGTGGCTATGCCGATATATTTTACCGCAATACGATGGCATCTGGAGTAGTCCCACAATTATCAGCGATCATGGGCCCCTGTGCAGGTGGAGCGGTATACTCCCCCGCGATCACCGATTTTGTATTGATGGTAGAAAAGACGTCTTACATGTTTGTAACCGGACCAAATGTTGTAAAAACAGTAACACATGAAGAGGTAAGCTCCGAAGAATTGGGCGGAGCTAATACACATGCTACCAAATCAGGAGTGACGCATTTTGCCTGTGCAAACGAACTTGATGCAATTAATCACATTAAACAATTACTCAGTTACATGCCACAAAATTGTGAAGAAACAGCCCCAGCGATCACCTATAAGTCATCCAATGAATCGCGCCCTAGGCTAAATCAAATTATCCCTGAAAATTCAAATCAGCCTTATGATATCCGACAGGTCATCGATGAAATCATCGACACGAATTCTTTCCTCGAGGTTCACAAAGGTTTTGCAGAAAACATGGTCGTCGGGTTTGCTCACCTAGCTGGTCAAAGTATTGGCATTGTGGCTAATCAACCTGCTTTTTTAGCAGGGGTCTTAGATATCAACTCGTCAACAAAAGGAGCTCGATTTGTTCGCTTCTGCGATAGCTTTAATATTCCGCTATTGGTTTTGGAAGATGTACCAGGCTTTTTACCAGGTACGGATCAAGAATGGAATGCCATTATCTCCAACGGTGCCAAACTTTTATACGCATTTTGCGAAGCTACGGTTCCACGCATCACGGTCATTACCCGCAAGGCCTATGGAGGTGCTTACGATGTGATGAACTCCAAACACATTGGTGCCGACATGAATTACGCTTGGCCTAGTGCAGAAATTGCCGTCATGGGGGCCAAAGGTGCAGCAGAAATTATTTTCAAAAAAGAATTAGCTACCGCTGATGATGCTGATGCTAAATTAGTAGAGAAAGAAAAAGAATACGCTGAAATTTTCGCTAACCCATATCGAGCTGCAGAACGAGGCTTTATCGACGAAGTTATTGAACCTGCCGAAACACGCACAAAATTAATTCGCGCTTTCAAAATGCTAGAAAACAAAGTGGTCAACAATCCCAGAAAAAAACATGGGAATATTCCATTATAAAATACCCCCCCCTCATTTAATATCAACTCAACAGTATATCATGGCATCAGAAAAAAAGAAAACCAAACACACGCCGATAGTCACTAAAAAATCTTTAGCATTCTTAGAAGCGTATATCAACAATGCCTCCCCAACAGGTTTCGAATGGGAGGGACAACGTTTATGGATCGACTATATTAAACCGTATGTAGACGAGCATTATCTCGACAATTATGGAACCGCTGTAGCCGTCATCAACCCAAAAGCGGAATATAAAGTGGTTATCGAGGCACATGCAGATGAGATCTCTTGGTTTGTCAACTACATCACCAAAGAAGGCTTGATCTATGTGATCCGAAATGGAGGTTCCGATCATCAAATTGCTCCCTCTAAGCGAGTGAACATCCACACCGATAAAGGCATCGTCAAAGCAGTTTTTGGATGGCCCGCCATTCATACCCGCAGTGGCGAAAAAGAAGAAGCCCCCACTTTAAAAAATATTTTCCTAGACTGTGGATGTACCTCGCAAGAAGAAGTTGAAAAGTTAGGCATCCACGTAGGTTGTGTCGTTACCTACGAAGATAAATTCATGATTTTGAATGATCGCTACTACGTGGGCAGAGCATTGGATAATCGTGCCGGTGGATTTATGATTGCCGAAGTAGCTCGATTACTCAAGGAAAACAAAAAAACACTTCCATTTGGGCTCTATATCGTCAACGCTGTTCAAGAAGAAATAGGCTTACGTGGCGCCGAGATGATTGCCAATCGGATCAAACCCAATTTAGCTATCGTGACCGATGTCACTCATGATACGCAAACACCCATGATTAGCAAAATTACGCAAGGCGATTTGGCATGTGGTAAAGGACCCGTCGTTTCCTATGCGCCTGCCGTTCAAACAAACCTGAATAAATTACTAATCAAAACAGCAGAAGATCACGATATCCCATTCCAGCGTCAGGCTTCTTCTCGCTCAACGGGTACGGATACCGATGCTTTCGCCTATTCGAATGGCGGAGTCGTTTCTGCATTAATTTCGTTGCCACTCCGATACATGCATACCACTGTAGAAATGGTTCATAAAGAGGATGTAGATCATGTAATCCGATTGATTTACGAATCACTACTGAATATCAAAGCTGGACATGATTTTCGTTCAATTAAGTAATACGCAATACGCAAAAAAATGAAACCCACACTACTTATTTTGGCCGCAGGAATGGCTAGTCGCTATGGGAGTATGAAGCAGATTGATACTTTCGGCCCTAATGGCGAGACAATCATTGATTATTCCATTTATGATGCCATCAAGGCAGGTTTTGGCAAGGTCGTATTTATCATTCGAGAAGAATTCGCCGAAAATTTCAAAGCCATCTTCGAACCAAAACTAAAAGGTAAAATAGAAACCGATTACGTATTTCAATCCTTCGACCTGAATCCTTTCGGCATCAATCAAAAAATTGAACGGGCGAAACCTTGGGGTACCGCACACGCCGTACTAGCTGCCAAAGACACCATCAAAGAACCCTTCTGCGTCATTAATGCCGACGACTTTTATGGATTCGACTCCTACAAAAAGATGTACGATTTTCTTAGCAAGGAAGCGAGCGATACGCTCTTTTCGATGATAGGCTATCAAATAGATAAAACCTTGTCAGAATATGGCTCTGTATCACGCGGTGTATGCATGGTCGATCCCAATGGAAATCTTTCAGAGATCAATGAGCGCACCAAAGTGTATTTTAAAAATAAAGGGATCGTCTACGAAGAGCATGGCCAAGAAGTATCCTTAGATCCACACACACGTGTTTCTATGAATTTATGGGGCTTCACACCCAAAATATTCGAACTATCGATGACCATGTTCAAGGATTTTGCGCTAGCCAACGCCAGCAATCCTAAATCTGAGTTTTTTATTACGCTGGTTTCAGATGTGCTCATAAAAGCCAAACTAGCATCCTTCAAAGTGATCCCAACGCAAAATAAATGGTTCGGTGTTACTTACAAAGAAGATAAGCCAATCGTACAAAGAAGCATTGATCAACTCATACAAGAAGGTGCTTATCCAAACAATTTATGGGGGATTAAACATCCAATTACCCTATCCTAAAAATAAAAAAGACCCATTTTTACGTGGGTCTTTTTTATTTTTCAGCGTTAAACTGATTTATTTGTCATCCTTCACTTCTTCGAAGTCAACATCTGTAACCGTATCTCCAGCATTTGAAGTATCATGATCCGAATGATTTTCGGCATGATTAGCATCAGGAGCTGCTCCCTCTTGAGTCGCCTTGTACATCTCTTCAGATGCCGCATTCCATGCATTTTGAAGTTCAGTTTGAGCAATTTCAATAGCAGCAAAATCTTTAGCAGTATGTGCTTCTTTCAATTTTTTCAAACCATCCTCAATAGGTGATCTTTTATCCGCCGAAATTTTATCGCCGTACTCTTTCAACTGCTTTTCTGTTGAAAAGATCAGCGCATCAGCAGCATTAATTTTTTCGACTTCTTCTTTCGCTTTTTTATCCGCCTCCGCATTTACAGAAGCTTCATCTTTCATCCGCTTAATTTCCTCATCCGTTAAGCCAGATGATGCTTCAATTCGAATTTTTTGCTCTTTTCCCGTCGCCTTATCTTTTGCTCCAACATGTAAAATACCATTCGCATCAATGTCAAAAGTGACTTCAACTTGCGGAACACCACGTGGAGCAGAAGGGATACCATCCAAATGGAAACGACCAATGGTACGATTCTGATTGGCCATCGGACGCTCTCCTTGTAAAATATGAATCTCTACTGATGGTTGATTGTCTGATGCCGTGGAGAAAACCTCCGATTTTTTACTTGGAATCGTAGTGTTCGATTCAATCAATTTAGTCATCACCCCACCCATCGTTTCAATACCTAATGAAAGTGGCGTAACATCCAATAACAATACATCTTTTACTTCTCCAGTGAGTACTCCTCCCTGAATAGCCGCTCCAATAGCAACCACTTCATCTGGATTTACTCCTTTAGAAGGCTCTTTGCCAAAAAATGCTTTTACTGCATCCTGAATCGCTGGAATACGTGTTGATCCTCCTACCAAAATAACCTCATCAATATCGGATATTTTTAAACCTGCATTTTTCAAAGCAGTTTTACAAGGCTCAATAGTACGTTTGATCAAGCTATCAGCCAATTGTTCAAATTTTGCACGAGTCAGGGTTTTAACCAAATGTTTGGGTACACCATCACCCGCTGAGATATAAGGTAAATTAATTTCTGTTTGAGCGGCACTTGATAATTCAATCTTAGCCTTCTCTGCAGCCTCTTTCAGACGTTGCAAAGCCATTGGATCTTTCGTCAAGTCGAGACCTTCGTCGTGTTTAAACTCAGCTGCCATCCAGTCAATGATCACGTGATCAAAGTCATCTCCTCCCAAATGAGTATCACCATCCGTAGATTTTACTTCAAATACGCCATCACCTAATTCCAATACAGACACATCATGCGTACCACCACCACAGTCGAACACAATAATTTTCATGTCCCTATGTGCCTTATCCAACCCATACGCTAATGCTGCGGCTGTAGGCTCATTAATAATACGGCTCACTTTCAAGCCAGCAATTTCACCAGCTTCTTTGGTTGCTTGGCGCTGTGCATCATTAAAATAAGCGGGTACTGTAATCACCGCTTCTGTTACTTCTTGACCCAAAAAGTCTTCTGCTGTTTTCTTCATCTTCTGCAAAATCATTGCAGAAATCTCCTGAGGTGTATATTTACGATCCTCAATTTCAATACGAGGTGTGTTATTATCACCTTTAACTACGCTATAAGGCACACGACTCATCTCTTTCTTCACTTCATCGAAGCTATTGCCCATGAAGCGTTTAATCGAAGAAATGGTCTTACGAGGATTCGTTATTGCCTGACGCTTGGCTGGATCCCCTACCTTGCGCTCTCCATTGTCAACAAAAGCAACAATAGAGGGTGTTGTACGTCTGCCCTCGCTATTTGCGATCACTACAGGTTCATTACCTTCCATTACCGCTACGCACGAGTTGGTTGTTCCTAAGTCGATACCAATAATTTTTGCCATTCTTTTATATTCCTTCCTAAATTTTTAATGTTAATTGAGATAAAAGCTATTTATCAATGTTTATGCCAAAAAATATTGTCTGATTAATGGCAGAATTAAGTAAACATTTCACCCCAATGATCATGATAAAATGACAGTATGTCAGATAGAAGCACAGCACGAACCCTCAATCGATAAAATGATCTTCAAAACCACTCAAACCCTTTACTCATTGAAGTCTGACCTTCGAACGAATAAAATATATTTTTTTAATTACATATAAATCTATTTGCAAGTCTATATTATTTTGTTTAAAT
>CAIOLR010000049.1 GCA_903859135.1 uncultured bacterium
TCTGTTTTCAAAAATGTATTGTAATTAATATTTTACGCCCTACAGGAACCAATGTCCTTGCGCTTGAAATGACATTTTGGCCCATTGAATTCGTTGGGATTAAAATATTACGCTTTAAGGATCAGCCATGGTAAAGTCGCTGGGCATTGATTTTTTCGCCATAAAACCCTCTGGGTATTTCCAATCATTATTCCTTGCTGTACGATTGATAGGGGATTTTTTGGATGGCAAGGTACGCATTTTTCACACTACTAAACAAGTTTTCTACTTCGTCATAAAGTTTATAACTTTTTATTTTGGATATTTGTATAGGTATAATTCCGACCAAAGCGGAGAAAATGGCGAGTATCACAGTTGAATTAATGATGAAGAAGCTTTTAAATCTGCAGGAGGTTTTTAATCGACTTGAACCAGAAAAATTTGGTATCGTGATGGGTGATGCATTGTTATTGCTCATGGATAAGATTGTCACTGACGTTGCGATTAAATACATGCCAAAAGTATGGGAAACGTTACCTCAAGAAGCAAAGGATGAATTTGTATTACTTGCTGATCGTGAATGCCCTGCTTTTATCACGGCTTTCATGCAAGATATGAAAGCGCATATCGTCGATGTGTTAGACATAAAAGAAATGGCAGTAAGCGCCTGTGTTCGTAATAAACGTTTGGTGAACAAAATTTTTCTGGAATGTGGCGATAAGGTAAGGTGATCAACATCGCAAATTTATTTTCCTATTCAGTTGCATATTACAACGTATCTATATCTGCTATTTTAGGAATTCACCTTCATTCGTAGATCGGGTTTCTATTTTGGATTTCTTTTCGGCTTAATACAAATGGGCATTTACTTTATTTATGATGCATCTTGGACCTTGCCAGTCGCAGGATTTATCGTCGGCTGGCTCACCAATTGGCTTGCTCTTAAATTAATTTTTCGTCCATTGCACCCTATCTCGTTTGGACGTTATACTTTCCAGGGAATTTTTTTGAAGCGTCAGAAAGAGGTATCGGAGACTTTTGCTCGAGTTAACTGCGTCGAAATACTCAATACAAAGGCTATGTGGAACTCAATATTAACTGGGCCTTTAAGTAAAAACTTCTATGCCATGCTTCGCGCGCACACTATTGTGTTTACGGAGACCCTCATAGGAAGTCTGAAGCCCATAGCGATCGCTGCAATGGGATCTACCACTTTTTCTATGATGAAAGAGGATATTGCTAGCATGGTTACAGAACAATTACCGACAATTATTGATCACTCCTACGAATATACAGCCCAGGCGCTTGACTTAGAAAACACTATAAAGGGCAAAATGATAGCTCTGTCGCCAAAGGAGTTTGAGGGTGTTTTGCATCCAGCCTTTGAAGAAGATGAGTTCCTTTTAATCATGGTTGGTGGTATTCTGGGATTGCTAGTCGGCGTTTTACAAATGTTTGTGGTGTTCCCTAAAGCACACAGCGTTCCGGCTAATGTAGCAAATATGACTGTTCATTTTTGACATAAATATCAAATAAATGGTTCAAATTGAGGATGCGAGACAATGCAAGGACTTCTAAAGATGAGGAATTTTCCTGAGTGACGATTCACATAAAAGAGACTCGATAATGAACTTTGTTGTTGTAACTATCCATGGGCCTACTCTTGCAATCCATTTCTCTAGAGAGCTCATCTATTGATACTGTTGTAGCTATAAACGATAGAGTATGACATGACCGTTCAA
>CAIOLR010000050.1 GCA_903859135.1 uncultured bacterium
AAAATTTAAACAGGCTCTTACTGTTTTGTACTACTTTTCCCCACGGTTAGCGCTAATATTCCGTTCATTTGAGCACAATAAGCATATAGTACCCATACTTTTTTCTTCTTGTTTTGGACAAAACTGTAAACTTCGGCTACTTATACTTGATGGTAGGATTGAGTACTCGGCTTTAATTCCACATGAGCATAAGACAGTAAGACTCCTAAAACACAGCCTGTACTAATCCATAAAACAGCAGAGATGTCCCTGATACCAGAACCTCGTATTAACATGCTAAAAACCGAATTTTTGTTCCTTATGACCTCAAAAAAAACGTTCAACCAAAACAAACGCTATCTCACCCAAATAAGAAAATGCTCCTAAGACTATTAAAACCATTTTAGCATTCCAAACCAGTATATTTGCGCCAATGAAACCTGCCGAAATAAATTCCAAATGGAATGCCTTACAGGATCGTATCGCACTCGAATTCGACAATGAAAAGCCCGACTTAAAAGTAATACTCTTCTTAATTGGTGTGCAAGAACTGGGCAAGGGCCCCCGTAAGTTTAGCAAACGTCAAAAGGAAGAACTCATGCATATTGCCAATTGTCGTCTGTTCAGCGAGCTGGGTTTTTACGAACTCGAGGGCTTGGACCAAGATGGTTGGCCGCATTGGAAATTAGTAAAACCAATCCCCGCCTATACACTGCTGGAGCAAGAAATGGTCTTGAAATCATTAGTAGTTACCTATTTCGATAACTTATAAGCTATTTTTCATTCATGAAGATTATAACCTATAATGTCAACGGCATTCGTTCGGCATTCAGTAAAAATTGGCTGGGATGGCTTCAAGCCACCGATGCAGACGTCATTTGTCTTCAGGAAATAAAAGCAAGCCCCGACCAATTGGTAGACTTGTTGTTGCTAGAACAAATGGGGTATCAACACTATTGGAATCCAGCAGAAAAAAAGGGATATAGTGGTACCGCAATTTTTACCAAACAGACACCTACACATATCGAATATGGCTGTGGAATGGAGGATTATGATCGTGAAGGGCGTATCATCCGTGTTGATTTTGAAGAATGTTCCGTCATGAGTGCTTACTTCCCTTCCGGGTCGAGTGGTGAAGAACGTCAAGAGTTCAAGTTTCGATTTTTAGATGATTTCCAGGCATACATCGATAAGTTGATTGTCGACTACCCAAAATTGGTGATCGCTGGAGATTACAACATCTGTCACCGTCCGATTGATATTCATAATCCAAAATCAAATGCTAATTCTTCCGGATTTTTACCTGCCGAACGAGAGTGGATGGAAAATTTTATCAACGGTGGATTTATTGATTCTTTCCGACATTTTAGCTCAGAGCCTCACCAATATACCTGGTGGAGCTTTAGAGCAAATGCCAGAAATAAAAACTTGGGATGGCGTATTGATTACAATATGGTCAGCAAAGAACTTGGTGGTCATCTGAAGCGAGCTGCCATTTTACCTGAAGCTAGGCATTCTGACCATTGTCCAGTGATGCTTGAATTGAACTTCACCAAGTCCTAATCAGCCACTAAAAAATATGATTGTCAAATAGATAATAAGGTTTTTTAAATATCACTACCAGATAAAATGTCCAAAGCTATTTGCAATGGACATTTTATCAAAGATTGAAATAGGGCCCACAGTCCATTTCAGAGACAGTTAAACTGTGCACAACTCAGGCTATAAGGAAACTAATGTCTGCTAGATATTCATGCTTTATAATCTTTTCTAGTTTAGTGTATACCTGCCCGTAGTCATTCGGTTTTTTTAAGTATCCTTTAGCCCCCAGCGTCTGAGCCTTTTCTATGTCTAAGCAGTACCCTGAAGTGCTATAAATAATGATTGGGATGCGGGCCCAATCGTTATTTTCATGTATAATCTGCATACAATCAAATCCATTCATGGGGGGTATATTCAGATCTAAAAAAATGACATCTGGTAGCTTTAATTGCACATTTAGCCATTCTATTGCGGTGAGGAAGTCATCAGCTTCATAACTGTGAATAGTTGGATTGATCGCTTTAATAGCATGACCAAATAACAACCTGTCATCTTCGTCGTCATCAATCATTAATATTTTATTCATGGCTATGAAACGGGTAAATACAAATTAAAAGTGGCGCCTTGATCTGGAATGCTATTTGCGGTTATAAATCCTTTATGCTTAGATGCAATTTTTTTACATATCGCCAAGCCTATTCCCGTTCCTTCATATTTGTCTTTAGCATGGAGACGCTTAAAAGGTTCGAATATATTTAAAGCCTGTTCCTCAGGAAAACCAATACCATTATCAGTGACTTTAATTCTATAGTAATTCTTAGCACTATGTTCACTATATTCCTTAATATCGCTATTTCCCACAATTGACAAAGAGATTGAAATACGAGGTACTGTATTTTGTTTACTATATTTCAACGCATTGCTTAACAAATTTATAAAGAGCTGCCTCATAAGCAGTGGTAATGCTTTAAGTACAGGAAGTTCAGACACTTCAATAATGGCATTTTTAGTTTGTATAACCTCTTTGAGCTCTTCTAAAACATCGGCTAGTAATAATTGAAGGTCTGTGTTTTCGAAATCCTCCTCTAGCGCATTGCCAACGTTAGAATAATTTAGAAGATCATCGGTAAGCTGCTGCATTCTTCGTATGGATACGACGATCCGCTCCATATATTTGTTTGCCTCTCCAGAAAGTTTTGAATTTTCATCGTCTAGGATTAATTTACTGAAGGAGTGTATTTTACG
>CAIOLR010000051.1 GCA_903859135.1 uncultured bacterium
AAAATGGTTTTTTGTTCATCAGAAAACACTAGATTGATAAAATACTTGATTTAAGAAATAAGTTCGAGAACACGCTTCTTCAAGTCGCGTGAAATCTCTTCCGTTATCAGTAAAATATCATCTGGAACATTCGTGTTATTGACGATCACTTTATCTGCCGTATCTCTATAGGGGCGCAAATATGTTTGATAAGCGGGCAAAATATGGTTAGTCCATTTATACATCACATTGTCAATATCCCACCCTCTCTCTTCTAAGTCTCGTTTAAGCCGTCTTTTTAAAGCAATATTTGCATCTGAATCAATAAATATTTTCATATCAATCAACTCCGCTATTTTTTGAAAGTGCAAAACAAATAGTCCTTCCAAAACAATAATGGGGGCTGATTTAATTTCTAATATTTTGGGGTCCCCCGCCTGTTTATTATTAAAAGTATATTCTTTTTTATAAATAGTTTCTCCATTTAATATCTTCTGGATGTCACTAGTAAAATGCTCCTCATCAAAGCTTGATGGTATATCAAAATTATATAATTTGTTTTCTTCTGGTGTTAGATCACCTGCAGGAATATAATAATCATCCTGTGAAATCAAACAAACATCACTCGGATTGAAGTGATTTAGAAAAGAGTTTAGAAAAAAAGTTTTTCCTGAGCCACTGCCACCAGAAATACCTATTAAATAGGGTTTTTTATTCATTTGGAACGCCATACATCAGGTTAACCTGAAATTTTTTATCTAAAGCCCCGACTAAATCAGCCACAGCTTTCGTCAATACAATAGTCACATTTTTAGTAGACTCACTCTCTGTAAACTTGCCAACCACCTTTGCAAAGGTACTCTTTTGAGTCATAGGATTTGTAATTTTGATAACAGTTCCGATAGGAGCACTACGATGCAGTGCCAGCATTTTAGAACCGTCTAAATTTTCGTCACTAATACACAGCGCAACACCACGTTCGGTAGTTTCATGTAGTCCATACCTGGTAGGCAAGTGCTTCAAGCGATTATTATCACTATTTACCGTGTCATCACTTTGCTCATCATCCGTAGTAAATTGCGCATCTGCAAATACTCGATCGGACACCTGCCCTCGAATTGTTTCTACATTGTTATTGGCATTTGGCTTTGGTCCTCCCCGCACTTTAAGTACCTTTCCAACAGCCAAATCGTCACTTTTAAGTTTGTTAAGTTCCTTGACTTCGTCGACAGTCATACCGAATTTTCTTGCTACTGCATACAGGGTTTCTTTGGGATTTACTACATAAGTTATTAAATAAGGTCTTTTTTGATTTTTAGAAGATGTGAAAGAAACCCTTTTTCGCTCAAAGGGGGTATCCGTTTGAACCTTCAGGATATCACCAATTTTCAATACACTCGTATGATAAAAATTAGATATAGATCGTGCACTTACATCATACTTGCGGGCTATCGAATAGTACGTTTCGTGCGCTTCTACTTTATGTAAAATAACTTTTTTGCCATCTAAATTTTCAACACCTACTGAGTCTACCACTACAGATGCCCACACACCAGAACAAATAAAGAACAAACAAAAAGATAAGAGCAGTCGTATCTGCATAAGATATATACTTAGAAATTCTGCGCAATTATACAAAATAAGTACAACAGTTCATGGATTGTTTTTTGGGGATTGTCTGCCGAATCTGTATCACATAGTCCTTTTCTAAATCCTATACAACCAATTAATGGAGTCTCGGACTCCATTAATTGGCCAATCCGTAAAAAAAATCTACGGACAGCTTCGCAATGATAAAAGCTCCGTAGGAGTGGTCCAAGATCAGCTTGTATTCAAGTGCGTAACACCAGTTTTAATTTCTATTTTTGCCCGCCATGCAGAAATTAAAATTAGACGATTTAAATCGTGTTAGCGTATCTGAATTTAAGCAACAGGATAAATTACCCATCATGCTTGTGTTAGATGACGTGCGAAGTATGCATAACATCGGATCTATTTTTCGCACGGCGGATGGATTTGCTATTGAAGGTATTTATTTGTGTGGGATAACAGCTCAACCACCACACCGCGAAATTGAAAAAACAGCTTTAGGAGCCACGCAGTCGATTGATTGGCACTATTTTCAAAATATTGAAGCAGCAATCACTCAACTAAAACTAGATGGATACCAAATCAT
The DNA here is from genome assembly GCA_903859135.1 of uncultured bacterium. Taxonomy (GTDB): domain Bacteria; phylum Bacteroidota; class Bacteroidia; order Sphingobacteriales; family Sphingobacteriaceae; genus Daejeonella. The sequence goes on from CAIOLR010000051.1 coordinate 2,156, forward strand.
AGCGATTGAACAGGCTGAAAGCAGCATGATGCTGCATAAATTTGCTCCTCAGCTTAATGAAAAATATGCTTTAATTTTTGGCAATGAAGTCAATGGGGTTAGCGATAAGGCCATGTGCATGATCGATACGTGTATTGAAATCCCGCAGTTTGGCACCAAACATTCTTTTAATATTGTGGTTTCTGCGGGAATTGTGCTGTGGGATTTTTTTGCTAAGCTGACAGCGTAAACAACCATTTAATCTTTGACACAGTTTAGGTTACACTCCCAACTATATATCATGTACTCTTACCCATATTCACTACATCAACAACCTCTAAAAGATATTTTTCAAGACCCTTATCAGTAGCCTGAATGTCATCTGGCAATACTTCAATATTGCATTGCATATCAAGCAAGGCAATTCTTGTCTTCGTCACCATTTCTATGATTTTATCAAAACAGTACTGAGATTCAACTATTACACGTAAAATTTACTATCAGGGTCGTCAGTTAAAATCGTCGTGATAGGCTCTCGAAGAATTTCTTTAAGTTGAATTACCTCGTCGTCTAATTTACCTAATGTACTCATCAAATTAGCCAAGGTGGTTTGTATCTCAGACACAACACCTGATATTTTCTCGGCATAATATGTTGTTTCGGCTACAGCACGTAAGGCTTGATCAGCCACCTCCACTTTTTTTTCATTAGAATCAGAAAAATGCGGTCCTACATGAAAAAATGACTTCTTGCTTTGGGGGTTGGGGGCAACATGGGGATAACGATTTGTGATTTCGGATACTCCATTTCGGATATTCACATCTGAAAGGGTTAAATACATCCTGCAAGCTGATGTTCAAAAAACGGCCAG
>CAIOLR010000052.1 GCA_903859135.1 uncultured bacterium
ATTGTCATCCTCATCAAGAGAAATACAATGAACTAAATCTAATTGTAGATGGCCTAATCATAACCACTTCAAAGTGGCTCACTTTGTCCAGATTCACTGGCTCACTTTACTCCATATTATCCATCTATATAAGGAGGTGCTTTTCGCACCTAATAGCTCCTCTGGTCCTCCTTATTCTTCCCAAACAACGGATCATACAAAACTTGATGTGTTTCTTAATAATCTTTCCATTAATCCCAAAGAAATAGCAGGCTTTATTATAGAACCGACGGAGAATTCAGCGGGTAATTATCCTCTTTCTCAAAGATTTATCACAACCATTGATAGGTTTTGTAAAAAACATGGCATTTTGCTCATTGTGGATGAAGTAATCACTGGATTTGGTCGTCTAGGATACCAGTGGGGGATAGAAGAGTATGGAATTGAACCTGATATTGTTGTTTCAGCAAAGGGCTTAACTTCCGGCTATGAATCGTTGGGTGCAACAGCTGTCAAAAAAAGTTTGGAAATGAATTTTAGGGGAGATGATGATAGTTGTCTGATGCATGGAGCAACCTTTGGCGGTAGGCCAGCCGCTTGCGCCGTGGCAAATAAAGTATTTGCCTTGCAAAGCAAATATGACATCTTCAATCAGGTTAAAACCAAAAGCAAGCTAATTGAAAATAGACTACGTGAGTTTGAGGATGAATGCTCACTTATTCGGGATATTTCAGGAAAAGGATTTCTTTGGTCCATTCATTTTTCTGATAGCATCGATGGAAATTTAATCAATCAGCACATCACTGAAAAATTATGTGCCCTCGGAGTCCTTCCATCATTGTATCAATCTAGAAAGGCCCAGTTTTTAGAATTTGCACCTCCTTTAGTAACAACTGAAGCTGAACTAAATGATGTGCTGGATCAATACCATTTGGTTTTCAAAAATTTAACCACCAATTCGTTGCCAATTGGCCAGCAAGACAATCGAATATATGAGGCAGATATTTAGTGGATAGCTATATGCACATAATTGGTTTTAAATATGTTGTGTATTTGCTAAGCTGTTTTCTCAACTACAACAGCAGTTCCATATGCGAGTACTTCAGTTAGGCCAGTCATTACCTCATTTGCATCATAACGCATACTGATTATGGCATTAGCCCCTATTTCTTCAGCATGTTCAATCATCAAATGTAAAGCCTCCTCTCTCGCTTTTTCGCATAATTCCGTATAGATGGCACTTTTCCCTCCAAATAGTGTCATGAATCCGCCTACTAAATTGCCTACAATACTTCTAGATCGAACGGTAATTCCACGAACTAATCCTAGCTGTTTAGTGATTTTGTACCCTTCAAGTGAGGTGCTTGTTGTAATGAGCGCTTTGTTTTTCATAAGTTTATTTTTTGTTATCGGCCATAAAGCTGTTATGAGCTGAATTAATCATTAGGGTTTGTGAGCGGAAGCTCATGACGGTTTCATGTATTTAATTTTTGAGCTTCGCGATGGTTTAATGGCACTCAATAGATCTTCTTGATTATTAGTTATAAAACCATCATGAGCCAGTTTTATTCAGAATTGTTGAGCCGGCGCGGCTCATGATGGTTTTAGAGGTGCTAGTTGTTTTCTGCAGCAAGTGATTCAACAATATTAGTTGAACAGGTTAAATCTTTCCACTGGTCAAATTCTTTTCGGTCGGCTGCTTGTTTGTTAAGCAACATTTGGAAGGCATCTGCCCCCAAAAGCAAATGCACAGGTGGATTCGCTTCTTTGGTAAGCTGGACTAACGCAGCTACAGCTTTTTCTGGATCACCTACTTGTCGTCCATCCATGTGCTCTATTAAGTAATCATACTTCTCGTGAACTGGAGCGTAATCTTCGATTTTACGCTTTGCTTCCATCATTCCTGTGGCTATGAAACTGGTTCTAAAATATCCAGGAGCAATCACTGTTACTTTGACGCCAAATGGTTTGACTTCTTCTGCAAGTGCTTCTGATAAGCCGACAACGGCAAATTTTGCAGCATTGTAGCTTCCGCCACCACTAGAGCCACGGTAGCCTGCAACGGAAGCAAAGTTAAATATGTGGCCAGATCTTTGTTTTCTGAGATAAGGCATAGCCCATCGGATGACATTTACTGTGCCAAATAGATTGATATCTAGTGTTTCGCGGAATTCCTGATCAGTTAATTCCTCAATTGCACCGCCAAGGGCATAGCCAGCATTGTTTACTACCACATCAATTCGTCCAAAATGTTGAACTGTTTGGTCGATGCTTTTTTTAACACAATTTTCATCAGCTAGGTCAACTGTTAGGGGTAAAAATGAGTTACTTGTTCCCACTTCTTTGATTAGATCAGCCGTTTTTCTTGAAGTAGCTGCAACTCGATGTCCTTGGGATAATACTAGCTTTGTTAGTGCAAGCCCCATTCCTTTCGATGCACCTGTGATGTACCATACTTTTTGATTGTCCATAGTTAAATTATTTATATTATTTCTTATGCGGACAATATTAAGTAATTTAAAGTAAAATTAGGATATGCTATGTTATATTGAGAAAACAAAAAAGCCACACAAATTGTGTGGCTTTTTTGTTTGGTACCTAGGGCGGGAATCGAACCCGCACTCGCTTTAAGGCGAACAGGATTTTAAGTCCTGCGTGTCTACCAGTTCCACCACCTAGGCAGGTGATCTGTTGTTAAATTTAAATCCCCTCCTGGTAGGGAAGGGATTTAGAGCGAAAGACGAGATTCGAACTCGCGACCCCGACCTTGGCAAGGTCGTGCTCTACCA
>CAIOLR010000053.1 GCA_903859135.1 uncultured bacterium
GCCGTAGTTTTTCCCAAACTTGACAACAAATAATCTGTGTATAAATCTCTAATCTTCGCTTTGTCCATCTTGCAAAAATAGTCTATCATATAAATATGAAAAATAGGGGCTGCGTAACATCAGTTAGTAAGCTAATTGAATGGGGACTTGATAAATACGATTCATACCATAAATCCCTCTCTGCTGATCCTTGAAACGAGATATCAAACCTGCTGACACAACAAAATTTGTTCGTTAATTAATAAGCTCTAAATTTGCCGAATGCAACTAACCGCTTATCAAATCAAAACTTTGTTAGATGGAACTATTGAAGGCAACCCAGATCTAGTAGTAGACCAGCTAGCAAAGATTGAAGAAGCTCAAGCTGGCTCTCTTTCATTTTTAGCCAATCCACGTTATGAACAATACTTATACACCACGAATGCTTCCATCGTAATCATCAACGAAGACTACACATTAACACAACCAGTAAAAGCAACTTTAATACGAGTGAAGGACGCATATAGCTCTTTTTCTATTTTACTCGAACAATACAATAGCATCAAACTAAATAAAAAGGCATCGAAAATCCTTGTTTCATCCATCCAACAGCAAAAATTGGACGAGATGTTTACATCGGGGCCTTCGCCTACATTGGATCGAATGTGACCATCGGTAATGGCTGCAAAATATATCCACACGTATATTTAGGAGACAATGTCAAAATAGGCGATGCCTGTACACTATTTTCTGGTGTAAAAATTTACAGCGACTGTGTGGTAGCGAATCGGGTCGTTGTACATTCAAACACAGTCATAGGCAGCGATGGCTTTGGATTCGCCCCTCAACCAGATGGCAGCTTCAACAAAGTGAGTCAGATAGGCAATGTGATTATAGAGGATGACGTAGAAATTGGCTCGAACACATCCGTTGATCGAGCAACCATGGGTTCAACCATTATTCATAAAGGTGTAAAAATAGATAATCTGATTCAACTTGCCCATAATGTAGAAATTGGTGCAAACACCGTAATCGCCTCGCAAACGGGTATTTCTGGGAGCTCCAAAATTGGTGAAAATTCAATCATTGGTGGACAAGTCGGGATCGTTGGTCACGTGAACATCGCTAAAAACTCCCATATACAAGCAAAAGCGGGTATCAACCGCTCTATTGAAGAAGAAGGAAAAAAATGGGCTGGTGCCCCTGCAACCCAGTACAGTAACCATATGAGAGCACAGGTTGTTTTTCAACGTTTACCAGAGCTCGAAAAAGAACTCAGAGAGTTACAACATCAAATAAATTCATTTAGTCAGAAGGAAAGCAAATAATTCCGAGATTCGCCCTATTGTGAAATATATGAACATCAAACAAAGAACTATAAAAAAAGAAGTATCTGTTTCGGGTGTCGGTCTACATACTGGTCAACCAGTTACGCTGACTTTCAAGCCAGCACCTGAAAACCATGGCTACAAATTTAAACGTGTCGATCTTACCAATAGCCCAATCATTGACGCCGATGTGGATAATGTTACGGATACCTCACGCGGTACAACTATTACACAACATGGAGCTAGTGTTTCTACGGTAGAGCATGTACTAGCTGGATTAGTAGGTATCGATGTAGACAATGTACTTATTGAACTCGATGGACCTGAAACACCAATCATGGACGGCAGTTCGATTTTATTTATTGAAGCACTTGAACTCGCTGGTTTCGTGGAACAAGATGCCGACCGTGAATACTATCATATTCCTCACAACATTCATTATTCTGAACCCGATCGTAAAGTTGAAATGGTAGCAATGCCTTTGGACGATTACCGATTTACATGCATGATTGACTATAACTCCCCTGTTTTAGGTAGTCAGCATGCCGCCATTACAACGCTGTCGGAGTTTAAGAAAGAAATTGCCTCGTGCCGAACATTCTGCTTTCTGCACGAACTTGAAATGCTATTAAAGCATGATCTCATTAAAGGGGGTGACTTAAACAATGCAATTGTCGTAGTGGATAAAGAGGTAAATAAAGAGGAGCTAAAACACCTTGCAAAACTTTTTAACCGAGATGATATCGACGTTGCTCGAGAAGGCATATTGAACAATATTAAGTTACGTTATCAAAATGAACCTGCTCGACATAAATTATTGGATATGATTGGGGATTTAGCTTTGGTCGGAACTCCTCTACGCGGTCATATTATGGCAGCACGCCCAGGACATGCTGCCAATGTTGCCTTCGCAAAAAAAATCAAAGCACAAATCAAGAGAGAAAAAAACAAAAAGTACCTCCATATCTACAATCCCAATACTCCCCCTGTTTACGATACGGTTCAGATCATGAATATTCTGCCACATCGTCCCCCCATGCTCCTAATTGATAAAATTATTGAGCTGAGTAAAACGCATGTTATTGGGGTAAAAAATGCGACTATAAATGAGCCTTTTTTTGTAGGGCATTTCCCTGATTCGCCAGTGATGCCTGGGGTACTTCAAATAGAAGCCATGGCACAAACAGGTGGCATTTTGGTATTAAATACAGTCCCCGATCCCGAAAACTATTTGACCTATCTTCTGAAAATAGAGAATGCCCGATTTAAAGAAAAAGTTCTTCCTGGTGATACCATTATTTTTAGGTGCGATTTAATGTCTCCTATCCGGAGAGGTATTGCCCAAATGAAGGGGGTTGGCATGGTTGGTGAAAAGGTAGTAGTTGAAGCCGAATTAATGGCCCTTATTTCAAAAAATGAAGACAAAATAGCATGATCCAACCATTAGCATATATTCATCCTCAAGCAAAAATTGCTGACAATGTCGTTATTGAACCCTTTGTAACAATCTACAAGGATGTGGTCATTGGCGAAGGTACTTGGATTGGATCGAATGTGACCATCATGGATGGTGCACGAATCGGCAAAAACTGTCGTATTTTCCCTGGGGCTGTCATTTCAGCCCCCCCGCAGGACCTAAAATACAAAGGCGAATCCACCACACTCTCTATTGGAGACAATACCATTATCCGAGAATGTGTAACACTTAATAGAGGCACTGCACTGGATAAAAATACGACGCAAATTGGCCAGAATTGTTTGCTTATGGCTTACGTCCATGTTGCACACGATTGCATTATTGGGGATCATGTCATTATTGCCAACTCGGTACAACTCGCTGGACATATCGAAATACAAGATTACGCCTTTATTGGAGGTACTTCAGCCGTGCATCAATTCGTTTCTATTGGAGCACATGCCATCATTTCGGGCGGATCTTTGGTTCGTAAAGATGTTCCACCGTATACCAAAGCTGGACGTGAGCCCCTCTCCTATGTAGGGATCAACTCGGTAGGTTTACGCCGTAGAGGATTTACTCCCGACCAGATCAATGAAATACAAGATATTTATAGGACTGTTTTTCTAAAAAAATACAACATTACGAAGGCTCTTGATATCATTGAAACAGAACGTCAACCCACAGAAATCAGGGACGAAATACTGGACTTCATACGAAATTCAAACCGAGGTGTAATGAAAGGTTTTGGGAATGCTTAATAAAAGCCTCACCATAGCCCCTTCCTTCGGAGAGGGAACCTTATATCAATTAAGGTCTATCTCTCTGTCCGAAGGAGAGGCTTTATGAAAATTGTTCTTGAAAATATAGGTAGACATTTTAATCGTGAGTGGATTTTTAAAAGTATCAATTACACGTTTGAAACCACCCAGTCATATGCTATCCTTGGAGCGAATGGATCGGGAAAATCTACACTGGTACAGCTAATTGCTGGAAGCCTGAGTCCATCGGTAGGTAAAATAAGCTGCTATTTGAACAGTGAAATTTTAGATAATGAAGATCTATTTAGACACATTAGTCTAGCTGCACCTTACCTAGAACTAATAGAGGAGTTTACACTTGAAGAATCCATTCATTTTCATTTCCAGTTTAAAAACTACCTACCCAATTTAGATGCAAAAGCCATCATTGAGCTATTAGATTTGAAAAAA
>CAIOLR010000054.1 GCA_903859135.1 uncultured bacterium
AGGCCTATAATATTATTCCTTTTTCATTTTTAAACAGGCTCTAAAAACAATTATTTAAATGATTAAAGCAAAGAAACATTTTTCGGCAAACTGACTCAGCCAAAATCATGAAAAGAATCTTTATATCTATCATACTGATCCTATTTCACACGGTAACATTTGCACAAACTGGTCGCGATGTGAAAGGCATTGTGAAAGATTCTCTCGGAAATAGCGTGATTGCCGCAGGTGTCAAGCTGGTATCAGCCAAAGACACACTCACGACACGTACAGATATGGATGGCAATTTCATGATCAAAAATGTAAAGTCGTCTACTTTCCTAATTTCAATCATGAGCTTGGGCTATAAGTCACTACATAAACGCTATCTGTTTAATGAGGGTACGACCAGCTTAGCACTCCCCCCCATTGTGCTCAGTATCCAAGCCAAACAACTCCATGAAGTGGTCATTTCTGGGACCCCGCCCATTACGGTTAAAGAAGACACCTTGGAATATCGCACCAAAGATTACAAACTAAAAAATGATGCCGTTGCTGAAGATTTACTAAAAAAACTACCCGGTGTTTCTGTTGACCAAGCGGGCAATGTAACCACACAAGGGCAAGCTGTCACCAGAGTGCGCATCAATGGAAAAGACTATTTTGGAGGTGATGTAAAAACAGCGACACAAAACCTACCTGCGAATGTGATTGATCATGTAACAATTGTAGATGACTATGGAGATCAGGCTAATATCACGGGAATTAAAACGGGAGATCCTATTAAAGTACTCGATATTCACATCCGGCCAGATAAAAACAAAGGCTACGTAGGTAAGGGCACCTTTGGCAAAGGAACAGATGGTCGTTATCAGGCATCTGTTGCTGTTAATTATCTGAACAATACGCAACAAATCTCTTTTCTTGGAAATTTTAACAACACCAATACGTCTTCATTTAATCTAGGCGGAGGGAATAATAGCCCTCGTATCCAACCAAATAGCAGCACAGGATCTAGTGGTTCGTCATCGTTTGGTAGCGGAAACAACTCTTCTGGCAGTGGAAGTAATGGCATTACCACACTCAGTTCCATTGGCCTCAACTACCGCGATGATTGGAGCAAAAAAATAAGTTCCTACGGAAGTTATAGCTACGCTAACAGCAGTAATGATTTAGTCAACAGCAGTGTTCAACAAAATAATTATCAGGGTACACTCATTTTAAATACCCAAAAAATGAACAGCAATCTAATTACCGGTAATCACCGCTTAAACTGGAATTTGGAATACAAAATCGATAGTTTAAACTATTTAAAAGTATCACCAATGTTCACCTATACTAAAAGTAGCACACAAGCTTCTGGAAGCTCCATCCTAGAAAACAATGGGATTCAATTACCACCAATAACCAATTCAAGCCAAGCAGAAACAGAAACCCCAAGCTTGGGAGGAAACATTTTGTTCAATCATCGTTTTTTAAAACGTGGCAGAAATGTATCCTTAAATATTACAGCAAACAGCTCGAATAATAGTCAAGATCAGGATATAACGACCAGCTCAACTGTCTCCTACCAGAGACAAACCCAACACATCGGCAGTAAGACCCCTAATTACACCACCAACCTATCCTACATCGAGCCTTTAAACACAACATCCATGTTAGAGTTTAATTATGTTCATTACTATGCCTTATACGATAATAATCGAGCAACCAATGATATTAGTCCCTCAGGATTGATCACACCCAATAATACTCTCAGTAATAACTACAACTATTCATTCACAACCGATCGTGTAGGGATAAACTACCGTGTGAATCAAAAAAGGTATAATTATTACATCGGAGCAGGTATACAACCTACTGTCTTGACAGGAGAGTCTGGGCCATTATTAAACACCCGAGATGTAGGATTTGAGATTATCCCATCGGCTCGATTTTCGTATAATTTCTCTAAAACACGTTCATTTAATGTGGGTGTGTTTGGGAAAAGTGTCGAACCTACCTTCGCCCAGTTACAGCCAAACATAGACCAGTCAAACCCACAGTTTCCCATTCAAGGAAACCCTAACCTACGTGCTCAGTTTAATCAAATGCTGCGCCTCAAGTACAATAATTTCAACTTTAACACCGGCGACGTCTTGTATACAACACTATCGGCGATGTATACCAAAAATAAAATTGTCACGAATACGGTAAAATATACAAGCACCAATAACAGTGTTACTCAACAAACCAATTATTTAAATACAGATGGCTATTACACGATCACGGGGTTTTATTTATGGTCTAAACCCTTTGCAGAAAAGAAATACGTTTTATCTTTTAATGGATCAGCCAATTACAACAATAATATCTCATACAGCGATAGTCAGAAAAATACAGGGCACAACTGGGTACTCGGTCAAGGCTTCAATGCACAAATAAACCCACAAGAATGGCTCGAAATGAATCCTGGAGTATCCTACAATTATAATATAAACACAAATGACCTGCTTACACAAACGAATACCCGAGTATCTACATGGACATTCAGTTTCAACAGTAAAACCTATCTATTAAAAACATGGCTCATTGGTACCGACATGAGCAAGGCCATTAACAATGGATACAACACCGTTGAATTAAATCCATTGATCATAAACCTCTACCTAGAAAAACAATTTTTCAAAGGAAACACAGGGGCACTACGCTTACAGGGATATGACCTATTCAATCAAAATGCCAATGTATCTCGATCTGTTACAGCTAACTCCATTACCGATAGTCGCAACAATCAATTAGGACGATATTTTATGCTGAGCTTCACCCTACGCTTGCAAAACTTTAATGGAATTAGTGCCCAAAACATATTAACACCAAGTGGCCAACCGAAAAACCAAGAAGGGAGTCCTTTTCGCTAGGCGACCACCCATTGAAATACGAGATATGAACACAAAGCAAGATAAAGCAGAGCGCTTAACATGCAAAGAGAGGCTAGCAAATGCTAACAACGATATGATTAAGTGATTTTTAGGCTTACTTTTCGCACTTTCGCTGATGATCATCGGACTCTATATCAAGAAATAACTTTGTCTTTCAATCGACATTAAAGGCTGTTTTTTTCTAATTTCCCCCAATAAAACACCCCATATTTAACCCCCATTCGAAATTGTTCTTCGCTTGCTATTGTGTAATTAATTTTTTATAGCGATATTCGCAAACTATTTAATGAAGCTGGGTTTTATAATAACAATACACAATTATAATCATGTCAAGAGTTTGTGACTTAACAGGTAAGATGGCGATGAACGGTTTTAATGTTTCGAATTCGAACGTTAAAACTAAACGTAAATTTTACCCAAACCTCAAAGTGAAAAAGTTTTACGTTCCTGAGGAAGACAAGTGGATTACGCTGAAAGTGTCCACCTCGGCAATAAAAACGATCAATAAAAATGGCATCACTGCCGTGATCAACAAATTTATTAAACAGGGGTTCATTTAAAAATAAACCGAGTAATTGCTCAATCCAATCGATAAAATAAAATTTATATATGGATTTTGTAAAAACTTGTGTAACATAAAAAATTAGAACAATGGCTAAAAAAGGCAATAGAGTTCAAGTAATTCTGGAGTGCACCGAGCACAAGGAAAGTGGAGTGGCAGGTATGTCTCGTTACATCACTACCAAAAACAAAAAAAATACAACTGGTCGTTTAGAATTGAAAAAATTCAACCCTGTTTTAAGAAAAGTAACTCTTCACAAAGAGATTAAGTAAAAAATTAGTTAAATATTATTGAGGATTACGCTCGATAAAAAAACACAAATAAAATGGCTAAGAAGGTAGTTGCAACTCTGAAAACAGGTGCTGGCAAAGAATATTCGAAGGTAATCACCATGACAAAATCTCCTAAAAGTGGTGCTTATTCATTCAAAGAAACAATCGTTCACAACGATCACGTAAAAGAAATCATTGCTGCCGCAAAAAAAGATTAGTTTCATCACAATGAAATTTTTAGAAGCCACCCTGATGAAAAATCGTGAGAGGCTTTTTTTCGTATTAAGCTTCACCAACCCTCTTCTTTTCAACAGGCTCAATGCCCAGGGGAAGCGGAGTTTTAGAAATGTTATTTGATGGGACTATTCGATTTTTTCAAGAAGAAAACAAACGACGTTCAAGAGCAAAAAGTTCTTGATAGAGGTCTGGAAAAAACTAAAGAAGGTTTATTCTCGAAGATCACCAAGGCTGTTATTGGACGCTCAGTCATCAACGACGAGGTGTTAGATGAGTTAGAAGAAATTTTAATCACATCCGATATCGGAGTAAGCACCACCCTTAAAATTATCGAACGGATCCAAGCACGAGTAGCTCGTGATAAGTACCTCCATACCTCCGAATTAAATAACATTCTGAGCGAAGAGATTCAAGATCTTCTTACCGAGCACAACAGCACTGATTCGAACGATTTCACCTACGATAACACACACAAACCTTATGTCATCATGGTTGTGGGCGTCAATGGTGTGGGGAAAACTACCACCATCGGTAAACTTGCTCATAAGTTGAAGCTTGCAGGAAATAGGGTGGTCCTCGGTGCAGCAGATACGTTCCGTGCAGCAGCTGTAGATCAATTAAAGTTATGGGGGGAACGCGTACAAGTCCGCGTAGTGGCACAGGCCATGGGCTCCGACCCTGCTTCTGTTGCCTATGACACCTTGCAATCGGCACTTGCCAATGGCGAAGATGTAACCATTATTGATACAGCAGGTCGTTTGCACAACAAAGTGGCACTCATGAACGAGCTGACAAAAATTAAGCAGGTGATGCAAAAAGTAGTTCCGGGAGCACCTCATGAAATATTGCTCGTGCTGGATGCATCAACCGGACAAAATGCCATAGAACAATGCAAACAGTTTATGCAGGCAACGGATGTCAATGCCCTTGCTCTAACAAAACTAGATGGTACAGCAAAAGGGGGAGTGGTGATCGGTATCTCTGATCAATTTAAAATCCCGGTGAAGTACATCGGGGTTGGTGAAGGCATCGATCACCTGCAGTTATTTAATAAAAAAGATTTTGTAAACAGCTTATTTAAGCAATCGGATGAAGGTTAGAGAAAGGACGAGTATACTAAAAAAACAAGCCCGTGTAAATGTCATTACGCTGGGTTGTTCCAAAAACATTTATGATTCAGAGGTTCTCATGGGCCAGCTCCGTGGCAATGAAATGGAGGTCGTACACGAGTCGGATAGAACCGCCCAAGATGATATTGTGGTGATCAACACCTGTGGCTTCATTGACAATGCCAAGCAGGAGTCGATCGATACAATCCTTAAATACAGCGAGTTAAAAAAGCAAGGGAAGGTGAGCCAAGTGATTGTGACAGGTTGCCTTTCACAACGTTATAAACCAGAACTAGAAGCCGAAATGAGTGATGTAGATGCTTACTTCGGAACCAATGATCTCAAAAACTTACTAAAAGCTGTTGGCGCCGATTACAAACATGAACTTTTAGGTGAACGTCAACTCACCACACCTTCACATTTTGCTTATTTTAAAATTGCAGAAGGTTGTAATCGCCCTTGTTCTTTTTGTGCGATCCCAATTATGCGGGGCAAACACATTTCCAAATCGATTGAAGAGTTGGTAAAAGAAGCCAAATTTTTAGCTAAAAATGGCACCAAAGAACTGATTCTGATTGCTCAAGATCTGACCTATTACGGCCTAGATTTATACAGTAAACGTAATTTATCGGATTTATTACGCCATTTATCAGACGTGGAGGGTATTGAATGGATCCGTCTCCAATACGCCTACCCATCTGGTTTTCCGATGGACATATTGGATGTGATGAATGAGCGCAAAAATATTTGCAAGTACCTCGATATGCCCCTTCAGCATATCACAGACAACATGCTTCAGTCGATGCGCCGTGGTATTACCAAACAAAAAACCATCGACCTGGTAAATACCATCCGGGATAAAGTTCCAAACATCGCTTTGCGAACCACCTTAATTTGTGGCTATCCTGGCGAAACGGAGCATGACTTCCATGAAATGAAACAATGGGTTTCGGATACAGAATTCGACCGACTAGGCTGCTTTACCTATTCCCATGAAGAAAACACACACGCGCACACGCTAGTGAATGATGTTCCTGAAGATGTGAAACAGCAACGTGTGGACGAAATCATGGGCATACAACAAGAGATTTCATTTCAAAAGAATCAGGAAAAAGTAGGTCATACCTACCAGGTCATGATTGATAAAAAAGAGGGCGATTATTTTATTGGTAGAACCGAGTTTGACTCGCCTGAAGTAGATAACGAGGTATTATTGGATGCCAAAATAGATTATGCGCGCGTAGGAAGTTTTGTGAATGTCGAAATTGATCGTGCGGAGGATTTTGATTTATATGGGCATCATTGTGAGTAATGCATCTTTACCCTTAACCATTATATTAACTAAAGCTCCTTCTCAATCACAAAAGGGCCATTATAGGCACTAATGGCGGCTATTGTTTTTAGATACTTAGTCTTTTCATGATACTCCCCAAACAACGCTGCAATCACTGAAATTGCTTTAGGACAACCATATTTATGTATACTTATTCCTGGTATAATCCCTTGTGATGTGTAGGCTTCATACTCATTATAATAATGGGCCTTTATTTTAGGCGGTTCCTTACTGCTCTTACCGAAAGTTTGAGCTGCATTCCACAAATGACTAGCAATCAAGGATTTATTATTAAGAAATATCTCTGCAACTGTTTCACCACCTGCTAATGCATTAGCTGATTTAAATGCCTGGCGAAAAGGGCGGGCCATATTACTTTCCCCAAGGGTCATAAAAGATAAAACAGATTTTCTCAAAGCACTTTTTCTATTTTTAATGATTTTTTTGGCTATCTCTTGACAGGGATTACGAATCTCGCTAACTGTAGGACATGTACACTGGTCAGGATCAAATTCTCCCTTTTCTGGGACCAAATGAGATATGCCATCCATCTTGTTAAGATCATATACCATAGAAGCACCATCTATAAAAAGTCCTGGACCTGCTAAAAATACTTGGGCTAATCCACAAAAAGTAACAGAATCTGCTCTGATAAGATTTATCAATCCTAAATAGTCTTTTAAATTAGGAAAAAAAGGGATAATATCTTCTTGAATACTATGACGAATATCAGCTAAGTTAGATGTTATACCACTGTCACTGTATTCTATCCTACCCGTCATTTTTTTAACCTTATCAAGAATGGCCGAATCATTCTTAGCCAACTTCAAAAGGTCCTCCATTTGAGCATTTAACTCTATAAAATTTTTAGAAAAAATTTTATAGTTTAACCTTAATGCAGCAAGTGTTGTCAATAATGCTTTTCGACGTGGCAATATTATTCTTGTCAAATTACTTTTCATGCTTCATTTAAATTAAATTTTTCCGACATTGGAGGCAAATTTTTTTTATTAAAATTGCATTATATAAATTTAAATAAAAAAAATGATTCGTAAAATAGCTGAAATTTGAACCAACGACCTGTCTATATATCAAGCATAAACAAATTCATCCATTTTCTCTAATTTCGTCGTGGATGAATGCAAGCTACATCGACTATCAAGAGACCCAATGTTTCTCCCCTACCATTCTAAGGTACTTAGATCATGATCCCCAATTAGCCCCCTTCCTATCCCACTGGCCAAGGCTGGAAGGATTTTCGGAATTACTACGAAATAAACCAGTTGGGATAGATCGTACACTTTTAGTTAGTGTTTTAAAAGAGCACTATGCTCGTAGTATCCATTTTGATCAAACTGACCAAAAAGTTCAGCAAAATATAGAACTACTGAATTTAGAAAACACATTTACCATCACCACAGGGCACCAACTTAATCTTTTTACTGGCCCCCTCTACTTTATCTTCAAAATTGTTACCACGATCAACTTAGCTCGGGAGCTCGCTATTCAATTTCCTGAAAAAAATTTCGTCCCCATTTATTGGATGGCAAGCGAGGATCATGATTTTGCAGAAATCAATTACACTTATATCCATGGAAAAAAGATCGTTTGGGAACAAAATGCTCATGGAGCGACAGGCCAAATCGATTTATCAACTATCGAACAAACGGTTAAAATATACACGGGCACTTTAGGTATTTCTGAGCATGCAAAAGAGCTCGCCACACTCATTATTGATGCGTACACGAAGCACAACAATCTCGCTGATGCAACACGCTATTTGGTGCATCACCTGTTCAGAAAACAGGGTTTGCTAATTTTAGATGCTAATCATCCTGAGCTAAAAAAAGAGTTTGGTTCGATTATTCTACGGGATATCATCGAGCAAAACAGCTTTAAAGCAATCAATCAGAGCAATCAAAAACTCAACGCAATTGGTATCGAAGCGCAAGTAAATCCTCGGGAGATCAACTTTTTTTATCTCTTGGATCAATTAAGAGAACGATTGATTTTTAAAGATCATCGCTACCACGTTTTAAACACGACTATCTCTTTTTCCGAACAAGAATTACGAACGGAGATACAAAATCACCCAGAACGTTTTAGTCCGAATGTGGTGATGCGCCCGCTCTACCAAGAATGTATTTTGCCCAATATTGCATACGTTGGCGGAGGTGCCGAAATAGCGTATTGGCTTCAGCTCAAGCAAAATTTTAATCATTATAGAGTCGACTTCCCGATCCTAATTCTACGTAACTCTGCTTTGATCATAAGCAAAAAATTAGATGCCAAACTCAAAAAATTGGATTTAGGCGTCTCCGATATCTTTAGTTGCTTGGACAGTTTACAAAAAGAATGGATTCTTCGGCATACCACACACCAGCTCAACCTGAATAGCGAATGGCAAGCATTCGAAGCGATTTTTGAAAAAACAAAAACACGGGTGTCCCAGATAGATACCACTTTAGGCCCCAGTACCGAGGCG
>CAIOLR010000055.1 GCA_903859135.1 uncultured bacterium
AGCTGGTCTCGAAACGCAAGAACTGATACTAGAGCCACTAGCCTCCTCCGAGTCCGTACTAAGTGATGAAGAAAAAGAAGCAGGTGTTGTACTGGTTGATATCGGCGGTGGCACCACCGACCTTGCTATTTTCCATGAAGGCATCATCCGGCACACTGCTGTTATCCCATTTGGAGGAAATAGTGTGACGGAAGATATCCGTGAGGGTTGTTCCGTAATGCGCAATCAGGCCGAATTACTGAAAACGCGTTTTGGTTCTGCACTTGCCGACGAAAATAAAGAAAACGAAATTATATGCGTCCCCGGCTTGCGCGGACGTGAGCCCAAAGAGATATCAGTAAAAAACCTAGCCTTTGTAATTCAAGCTCGGATGGAAGAAATTATTGAGCACGTGTACTACGAAATTAAATCATCTGGATACGAAAAAAAATTGATAGCAGGAATTGTCATTACAGGCGGCGGTGCTCAACTCAAACATTTGCCACAATTGGTAGAATATGTCACAGGCCTCGATAGTCGTGTGGGATACCCCAATGAACATATTGCCAAAAATGAAGTGCTCCCTAAAAATGTGTACGATGAACTAAAAAGTCCGATGTATGCAACCAGCATTGGATTACTAATCAAAGGAATTCAAAAGGCAGAAGAAGTCGACCAAAAAGGCAAACAAATGTCCGTACCTATTGAAAAAGAACGCGCACTAGAAAAATCAAAAAAAGGATTTGGGTTATTTGATAAGCTGCTACAAACTGGGGCGAAATTTATTAGAGATGATATCAAGGATGAAGATTATATCAACTAATCGTTCATTGATATTTAAAAATCAATTATTAAGTTCTTCACAATGATCATTTTTTCCACAATTTGACCAATTGTAAAGAACACATGTCAATAAAATAGGTATTTTTGCTATAAGAGGTTTTGGGAACTAATTATAGGATTTACCTAACTGAAAATCAAGGTTATGCATTTTGAAATGTTAAAAGAAAAATCATCAATCATCAAAGTGATTGGTGTTGGCGGTGGTGGCGGAAATGCCGTTAACCATATGTATCGGCAAGGAATAAGTGGTGTAGATTTCATTATTTGCAACACGGATGCACAAGCTTTAGAGTCCAGTCCGATACCCAATAAAGTTCAACTAGGAGCCAGTTTGACCGAGGGGATGGGTGCAGGATCGATCCCAGAAGTAGGTAAAAATTCGGCAATAGAAAACATAGACGATATCAAGCAAATGCTTGGTAGTAACACCAAAATGTTGTTTATCACGGCAGGTATGGGTGGAGGGACGGGAACAGGTGCAAGTCCCATCATTGCGAAAGCAGCCCGAGAACTCGATATCCTCACTGTTGGTATCGTTACAACGCCTTTTTCGTTCGAAGGTAAACGCCGTAAAATACAAGCCGAAGATGGTTTAGAAGAACTAAAAAAATACGTAGACTCTTACCTCGTTATATCCAATGATCGCCTGCGCGACATTTTTGGAAATTTAACGCTAGGGTCAGCGTTTGCACAAGCGGATAATATTTTAACCACTGCGGCTAAGGGTATTGCCGAAATCATCACCATCCCAGGCTATATCAACGTCGACTTTAAGGATGTACGTACCGTGATGAAAGAAAGTGGAGTGGCCATCATGGGTAGTTTTTCTGCAGAAGGAGAAAACCGAGCCCTACGTGCCGTTGAAGGAGCATTAGCATCTCCACTATTAAAAGACAATGAAATTGAAGGTGCTAGCTATATCCTATTAAATATCAGTTCGGGTACCAAAGAAGTGACAATGGACGAAGTAGCCATCATTACCGACTTTATACAGCAAGAAGCAGGCCTATCTGCCGATTTAATTTGGGGAAATTGCACAGATGATTCATTTGGCGACAAACTATCAGTCACCATCATCGCTACAGGCTTTCAAACATTGGAACAACGTCAAGTAGAAAAAAGTCAGCAACGAAAAGTGTCCCTACTAACACCTGAAGATGCACCAATGATCAGGCCATTAAATGCGAATTCATTTGCAGAAAACATAGAAAAAAAGCCAGTAGAAACATCTATTAAAGCAACAGAAGATAATCAAGCGGATCTTTTTACAGGATATTTCCCAACATCAACTACCTCACAAAACGATCAAGAACTATCCTCACCTGAAAACATCCGATATTCATCCTCCGAAGAAGAGCCACAAGTGAAAGACTTTGAGACAAAGTCGACATTTGAGTTTGAGTTAAAATTAGCAGACACAAATCCAAAATTTTCAGAATCAGTATTTAACAATACAGAATACGTAGCACCAGCAGCAAATCCAGACGAGCACAGAACAAACGAATCCATTGAAGATCAATTAAAAAAATCAAAAGAACGCATCTTACGACTGAAAGATCTAAGTCTAAAATTGCGCACGGCCAATGGCCTTCAGGAACTTGAAAATGAGCCTGCATATAAACGCAAGCAGATGTTGATGCAGCAAACGCCACATTCATCAGAATCGCAGGTATCTAGATTTACGCTGTCAAATGAAGATGGCATTACTGAGATTAAGCCCAACAATTCATTTTTGCATGATAATGTAGATTGATTTTTTATCGGCCAAAAAGCTATCAGAAGCTAAATTTTTCGAGACTGTACAATGAACTGTGTCAAGGATAAAAAAGCAGGAATAAGCTAATTA
>CAIOLR010000056.1 GCA_903859135.1 uncultured bacterium
CTGCACTTTTTTTTATCCCCAAAAATTAAAAATCACTTTTTGAGGACCGACTAATTAGTTTATCGTTGCTTTTTTAGCCTTGACACTACAGTGTCTCTAGAGTGATCGACTTTTGATAAGAAAGCCCTGCTGAATGTATGTGATTACTTCAAAATCATTTTATAAACCCATGCCACTTTTTTTCTTTGTCCGATCATTCTCTCCACTTGGTTTATTTTCCTCATGCTTGATTTTGTTGTTGCCAAATTTATAGCTGATGGAAATTTTATAATCATTGTCAGGACGAAAAGAGAACTGTTGGTTGATCTGATTGACAAAAATATTGCCAGCAAATTGTCTTGATTTTAAAACATCCGTTGCATTGAGCCCTACTTGTATTTTTTTATTCACAGTCATTTTTAAGCCTAAATCTAAACCACATGTGGCGTTTATTTGATAGAGGCCATCCTGCGATGGGAGTATATACCAAAAGTTAACATCTCCTAAAACTGTTTTAGCCTGATTAAAGCTGATGGAGTTGCTGGTGTTGAAATAAGCACCCCATCCTTGTACATCTACTTGTGTTTGCGGTGATGAAGAGCTAACGGTGGTATACCACAATGAAAACATGTTGGTGTTTTCCAACCATCGGAATGGATAGAAAGCACTCATCGTACTTAAATCATAGAAAGATCGGTCGACGAAATTTTGAAGCTTAAGTGCTTGAAAACCATTATCAACCGAGGTTACCTCTCCGATTCCTTTCGTGAGTCTGTCAAACGATAAAGAGATAATAGGGAACCCATTATAACTATGCGATAGTTTGATGTTATTGCTAAAAGATGGCTGCAAAAATGGATTCCCCTCCATGTAAGTACTTGGGTTTAAATAGGTACGGAAAGGGTTTAGTTGATTATAATGAGGTCGGTCGATGCGCCTACCATAACTGAGCGAAAATGTATGCTTATCATCTTTAGCGAATGAGATCGATGCGGTTGGGAATAGTGCAAAATAAGGAGCAGTATTTGTTTGATTAGTAGAAAGAGTTGTTACTTCTGCTTGTGTAAACTCACCTCTTAACCCCGCTTGCAAGTTCCATTTTTTTATGAGCTTGTTTACGTTTGTGTAAAGGGCTTGCGTGTTCTCTTTATAATTAAACTGATTCGTTTGGGTATAATCAGGCTGATAGGTATTATTTACAAGCTGAAATCGCGAAACATCATTTTTGATATCGGTAAAGAAAAGTTTTCCTCCCACCGAAAGATTGACCGCTTTGAGTGGTAATTCTACATCCGTTTTTAAGGTATAGGAGTTGATGTTTTCATTGTTTCCAGTTCGGAATTGAGAAAATGAATGAGGCATTAGCAGTCCATTGGCAGCATAGTCGTTGTTAACCAATGTTCTGTCGGTGTTGTTTGCAGAGCTAAACCAGTTTCCGTGGACAGTCAGTTTCTTCCCAGCTGTATCTAGTTTGTGCTTCACGTCGAGACCGATCGTGTGGGAACGATTCTTCGCATCGTTGTTTGCATCCGTGATGGTCGAATGAGTAGTAGCTAGATTGGATAAGTTGGTGGTCGGTGAAATAATGTTTTCCTTGGTATCAGGCTTGGAGGTGTTCCGATCATACGAAAGCCCAAGCGTTAGTTTTTTAGAGGCGTGGTAGTCTACGTTTGCTTGACCAGATAATGACCGATTGTATTCACGCATATTCCCTTTTTGTTCGAGTGTTTGTGTAGGGTAAAAAGAAGTGAATTGTTGAAGGGAACCAGTCGAGCCATCAGTTACGTTTATATTTCCATGAGCTCTCCATTTGTTTTTGTTATAATTTAAATTACCTCCGCTAGCTAATTCGGGATACGTGGTTTGCGTATAACCCATCCGAACACTTCCACTGTAGCCCAGTTTAGTGGTTCGTTTGGTTACAATATTGATGAGGCCATTCGTTCCTTGTGCATCGTATTTGGCACCTGGACTATGAATGACTTCAATTTTTGAAATATCATCTGCCGACATTGATTTTAGCATATTCGCTAAATCATCCCCAGATAAAGACATTGGCTTGTCATCAATCATCACCACAACACTGCCTTTTCCAATCAATGAAATACCTTTTTTATCCACCTTTATTCCAGGTGTTTTGGCTAGGGCCTCTAAAGCATCCGCACCAATGGTTGTCGTACTGTTTTCTACGTTGAATACGGTCCGATCTGTTTTCTGCTCAATCACTGGTTTTTTGCTGATGATTGTCACTTCTTGCAATTGATTGGATAGGGGCACCAGCTGGATATCAACCGAAGTGTCTTTTGTTAAGCTAACTGGGATTTCTCTTTTAGAAAAGTGGATATGGGAAGACACAAGTGTATAATCGCCTGCTTGAATACCTGATAGTTTATAATTTCCGAAGTCGTCGGTATGTGATTTTTTGATCACTAACTGGCCTTTTTTTAATAGGACAGTAGCAAATTCGATGGGCTTATTTTCTTTATCTAGGACTTTTCCTGAAATGATGTATTGTGCATAGGCGAATGCGGTGAATAATAAACATATGAGGGTTAATGATAGCTTCTTCATTTTTAAACGAATATTTTATGGTGTAGAGAGGGGAGTTAATATTGATAAATCTGTCCATAACGTGAAGCGTAAGCGTCTTTCTTTACGTATTGGTAAATAAATAAGGAGTCTTTCGACTCCCATGATTACTGTTTATGATCTTTTAGTGAACCGTCTATGACCACCAGAAGATCGTTTTTGGCCACCACCCGCATTCGTCTTTTTAGCATCAGCACTTTTCTTTTTTGGAGGTAGTGATTGGATGTAAGCAGCAGCGCGCATGTGATAAGGTTGATCCTCCATCACAGGAATCGTTTTACCGATCAGTTTTTGAATATCTTTTAAATACACCATCTCCTCCTCATCACAAAAAGACAGCGCAATTCCCGAAGCACCTGCACGCCCAGTTCGGCCAATACGGTGTACATAGGTTTCGGGCACATTGGGCAGTTCAAAATTGATCACATGCGAAAGTTCGTCAATATCAATCCCTCTGGCAGCAATATCGGTAGCAATGAGCACACGTATTTGTCCATTTTTAAAATTTGTCAGGGCTTTTTGACGAGCATTTTGTGATTTGTTTCCGTGGATTGCTTCTGTTTTAATACCTGCTTTCACGAGGTCTTTGGTAATTTTATCTGCACCGTGTTTCGTACGTGCAAATACCAGTGCCGACTTAATCGATCGATCTTGCAAAATGTGGATGAGTAGTTTTTTCTTATCTCCCTTTTCAACAAAATACATCGCTTGTTCGATGGTATCAGCGGTAGATGAAACAGGTGTGACCTCTACCTTTTCGGGATTGACCAAAATAGTATTGGCCAGTTTCTGAATTTCGGGAGGCATCGTCGCTGAGAAAAACAACGTTTGTCTTTTGGGTGGAAGCTTGGCAACTACTTTTTTGACATCGTGAATAAAGCCCATATCCAACATCCGATCCGCCTCATCCAAAACAAAAATCTTTACATAATGCAAATTGACTAGCTTTTGGTTCATCAGATCCAACAAACGGCCTGGAGTAGCGATCAAAATATCTACGCCATTATGCAAGGCATTCGCTTGTGTACCTTGAGAAACGCCACCAAAAATAACCGTGTGTTTTAATTTCGTGTGTTTACCATACGCCGCAAAGCTTTCCCCAATTTGTATCGCAAGTTCGCGTGTAGGGGTCAATATCAATGTTTTGATAGCGATAGGGCCATCAAACTTTTTTTCTGTGCTGAGTATTTGTAAGATGGGAAGAGCAAATGCGGCTGTTTTACCTGTTCCGGTTTGTGCACAACCTAAAAGATCTTTGCGTTCGAGTACAATGGGGATGGCTTGTTCTTGAATAGGAGTAGGGTGCGTGTAACCCTCGGCCTTTAATGCTTTTATAATAGGTTCTATTAAATTTAAATCTTCGAATAACATATTTATTTTGGTGTGATACCTTTAAATTAAAGGCGTTATGAATAGATACAAAGGTACGATTAGGATTTGTAGGATTTAAAGAATAGCTAGGATTCTTAATTACATAAAGCCTGATTTAGACAAAGTCGAGGCCTTTCAAAATCACCGCACATGCTTCTTTAATTTCAGCTTCTGTAATAATGAGCGGCGGTGCAATGCGTAGCGCTGTATCACAGTGTAAAAACCAATCGATGATAATTCCGTGTTGAACACAATATTTACTTACAGTTTCCACTTGTTCAAATGATTCGAGCTGAATCGAAAGCATAAATCCTTTGCCTCGTACTTCTTTGATTAAAGGATGCTGCAAATTTTGTCTAAAGACTTGTTCTTTGGATGCTATCTCTTCAATCAATTTTCCATCTAAAATTACTTCCAACGTTACCAGTCCTGCTGCACAACTTACCGGATGCCCTCCGAATGTAGTGATATGCCCTAGCATCGGATTATCTTTTAAAACATCCATTACTGCCTTATTAGCTATAAATGCACCGATGGGCATTCCTCCACCCATTCCTTTTGCTAGGAGTAAAATATCGGGCACGATGCTAAAATCTTCAAAGGCATACAATTTACCCGTGCGACCGAAACCTGTTTGAATTTCATCTAAAATGAGCAAGGTTCCAGTTTCATCACAGCGTTGACGTAGTACTCGCATGTATTCTAAATCTGGAACACGAATGCCTGCTTCACCTTGTATGGTTTCTAAAATGATGGCAGCGGTATTATTGGTGATTAGGTCGAGATCGGCCATCGAGTTGAAATCGATAAAACGAATATTTGGTAATAAAGGTCGATACGCTTGCTTATAATGTTCGTTACCCATTACACTCAATGCACCATGCGTACTACCGTGATAGGCATTTTTACAAGAAATAATTTCCGTTCTGCCAGTAAAACGTTTTGCTAGTTTAAGAGCCCCTTCAGTCGCTTCTGCACCTGAATTCACAAAATAAACGCAATTGAGTTCGGGGGGTAACGTACTGCAAAGTTTTTCGGCAAATTTTACCTGAGGTGCTTGTACATATTCGCCATACACCGTGACATGTAAGTAACGATCAACCTGATCTTTTATCGCCTGAACCACTTTTGGATGCCGATGTCCGATATTACTGACAGCAAATCCAGAAACCAAGTCCATGTATTTTTTTCCTTCCAGATCATATAAATACAGTCCTTCAGCATGATCAATTTCTAGCAAACGAGGGTAGTTTGACGTTTGTGCAGTATTTAATAAAAATAGTTGGCGTGTAGTAAGCATGTGCAAAAATACAAAAGACATCGTGGGGGCAGAAAATTTTCTGTCCTTACTTACAATAAAATTTCATAAATTTGCGGGCTCAATTATTTGCTTTGAAAGCTTTGCAACATTACAGCATCCCGTTCACTGGATTAAAAACAGGAAAACATCAGTTCGAGTATGAAGTTGATAAGCGTTTTTTTAATGAATTCGAGCATTCGATCATTAAAGACGGTCGGCTTCATGTGAGTTTAGTGCTAGAGAA
>CAIOLR010000057.1 GCA_903859135.1 uncultured bacterium
AATATTGTAAATGAAATTTGAGGTTACAATATTAGGTAGCAGCTCTGCAACACCTATTTTTAATAGAAATCCGACAGCGCAAGTTCTCAATGTGAATGAGAAACTTTTCCTGATTGATTGTGGTGAAGGTACTCAGCAGCAGATGCTTCGTTACGGAATTAATATGCAGCGTATTGGTCATATCTTTATTAGCCATTTGCATGGTGATCATTATTTGGGCTTGATTGGGCTACTTTCGTCTTTAAATTTAAATGGTCGTACAAAGCCTGTATATATTTATAGCCCGCCTGAGCTGAAAGAGATATTGGATATTCAGTTCAAATATTCACAAACGCAGTTACGATATCCCATACACTTTAATTTTACGCGGGTAGACAAATCTGTTAAGATTTTTGAAAATTTTGATGTCGTTGTAGAGACCATCATACTCGATCATCGCATTCCGTGTACAGGGTTCAAGTTTTCACAAAAGAAGCGTTCGCCTAAGATTATCAAACAGAAAGTAGAAGAACTGGAGATTCCCGTGGAACAAATTCCATTGATCAAAAAAGGGCATCCATTTATTGATAAGCGAGGAAGAATACATACGTCTGTAGACCTAACGATCGAATCTGGTGAACCCAAAAGTTATGCTTACTGTTCAGATACTGCATGCAGCTCGACCTATTTAGAAACGATCAAAAATGTAGATCTTTTATATCACGAGGCTACTTTTATGAGTGACATGTTAAATAGAGCAACAGAAACATACCACACAACTACAAGTCAGGTAGGGGAGTTGGCCTTGAAAGCTGCTGTAAAAAAGTTGCTCATAGGGCATTTTTCAGCGCGTTACCGAGAGCTAGGCCCCCTGCTAGAGGAGTGTAAAGCCATTTTTGAAAATACTTTCTTAGCTCTTGAAGGGCAAGCATTTGAGGCTTGAATTCAGCAGGTTTAAACACCATTCTACTTTTTGGCCTTCTTTCCACTACCGAAAACAGAGAAGTTGACGTAACGTTTTGGATTTGCTTTAAGATCAATCATTAGTTTATCCAAATTGTCTGTAGCATGAGTGAGATTTGTATATAACTGCTTGTCATTAACCAATAGGCCTAAGGATCCTTGGCCTGTATTTACTTTGTCCAAAAGTGATTGCAAATTGACCAAGGTTTTATTTGTTTGGGTGATTGTTTGCGCAATATCAGCTTTAGCCACATCCTCACTCACTTTATCAATATTGGTGATGATCGAAGAAATTTTGTCGTTGTTGTTTTTGAAGTTGGAGGATATTGATTCCAAATTTCTTAAAATAGTCCCAATCTTAACACTTTGGGTACCAACAAGTCCATCCACCTTTTTTGCTGTTCCTTCTAATGTTTCAAGTGTTCTGGCTATGCTTGCAAAGCTTCGTTCAAAATTGCGTTGGAACTCAGGGTTAATCGTACCATTCACCGAGGTGAGGATAGAATCTAAACGAGAAATAATTTGTGTTGTTTTTTGTTGTATGGGTTCAACTTGTTCAATAACGGTTTTTTGTGTATTGGTGCTTAGGGTATCTCCATCTTTAGCAAATTGACTACTATTTCCCAGCAGAAGAACAATTGCCTTGCCACTAAATAAATCTGTGTTTTCAAGACGTGCAACCGTATTTTGGGGTATTGCATGCCCACTATGTATTTTCAGCTGAGCTAAAATTTGTCCATTGGGCAGAAGAGTCAGTTTAGAAACTCGTCCAATTGGATAGCCGTTAATTAAAACGGGTTTTGACACAGATAAGCCATAGACCCGATCATATTTGGCATAAAATGCATCTTCGTCAGAAAAGACGTCATTCCCTTTTAAAAAATTATATCCAACAATAAATATAAAGACGGTCAATATGGCGAGTATACCTACCTTGGTTTCGTTCGTGAATTTCATGTGTTTAATTTTTTTTTATCGGCCATGAAGCTGTCATGAGCTGAATTTTTCACTAGTGTTTATTTTTTAGCAGTGTTCAAGAAATCGCTTCGCTTTTAATCATTAGGGTTTGTGAGCGGAATCTCATGACGGTTTCATGTATATAAAAATTTCTATTTTATGAGTAGTGAGTTTATTCTTTTACTCCAGCTCGACTAGCTTTTTATAGGCTCGGATGGCATTTAACAAGCAGGATACGATTTCATTTTGCCCATCTTCCGAGTTCATATAATTTTCTTCTTCAGGGTTAGAGATAAAGCCAATTTCCGTTAAAACGGCTGGCATACTGGCACGAGCAAGAACGGCTAAGCTTTTCTCTTGTACACCACGATCAATGCGGCCTACTTTGATATACTCTTCCTGCATCAATGTTGCCAATTTAATGCTCTGGTCCCTGAAGGCATTTTTTATTAAAGATAGTACGATGATACTTTCAGGGTCATTGGGGTCGTATCCCGCATAATTTTCTTTGTAGTCTTTTTCTAGTAAAATAGAAGCATTTTCACGCATGGCTATATCTTGCTCATCCAATCGTCCAAAACCAGACACAAAAGTTTCTACCCCTTTAGTGGAAGTGCTTTTGCTCCGTGTAGTGGTGTATACGGGTACACGTTTTTTGTGTTTTGTTTTGCGATACGAACTAATTACGGTGTGTGTAATGACGGGCATATCATTGCAATGAATTGAAATAAATAAATCTGCTTTAGCACGATTAGCAATACCTATACGTTCATACAGCTTGACAAAATCATCAGTGGTGCGGGTATAAATCACTTTAACATCTTTTAAATTATTTTCAATGGCTTTGCCTAATCGCAGTGCAACTTTTAGGGCCACATCTTTTTCTTTGGAATAAAGTCCATGGGTGGAGCCATCTTGACCACCATGTCCAGCATCAACGACAATGGTTCGTATGCGATAGGGCGTATTAGGTGGGTTATTGCTAAACGAGATCGATGGGACAAATAAAAACACAATCAGTAAAAGATAGATATGTCTTTTCAATGGTGTATTTTTCATTAATTTTGATCGGTTTTGTAAATCCATTGTTGGTGCAAAAATAATATTCATCATTGAATTTAAAGTTTATTAAATCCTTTTTTTTATCCAGCTTTTGGATTTGTGTACTATCTATAAGTTTTACAACTTGTGTTTATAGTCAGGTATTGCGTTCTACGAATGCTGGTGGGGGGCTAAGTCCATCTATTCAAACGACAAAGGTAGATACGGTAGACCAAAAAATCACTAGTATTGATTCTAAAGTTAAATACACGGCAGAAGATTCTATTCGTTTTGATCGAGCTAAAAATATAGTCTATTTATATGGAAAAGCGCGCATCATTTATAATGATTTTGAGTTAGATGCCGACTATATTCGTTTAGATCAAGAGCGTAACCTAGTTTTTGCTAAAGGTTGTTTAGATCCTAAAACGAATCGCTATCGCGGAAGGCCAATTTTTAAACAGGGTAAAGAATCACCAGTGACCACTGATTCATTGACATTTAATTTCAAAACCCACAAAGGGAAGTCGTACGGAACTTACACGAGTGAGGATCAGGGATATTTGCATGCACAACAATTTAAGAAGAACGAATATGGGGAAGGCTTTTTTACGAATGGCGTTTATACTACCTGTAATTCACCTCATCCACATTTTGGCATACACATTACGCGTGGCATCGTGGGCGAAAAACAAATTGCAGCCGGACCGCTGTATTTAGAGATTGAAGATGTACCAACTCCACTAGGGCTCCCTTTTGGATTTTTTCCTAAGACCAATAAGCGCACGTCGGGTTTGCTGCTTCCTACGCCTACGGATGATGCCACTCGGGGTTTTTTTCTGAAGGATTTAGGCTACTATTTTAGTATAAGTGATTATTGGGATCTGGTACTGAAGAGCTCTTTTTATACGAAAGGTTCTTACATGACAAATGCGATCGCTCGATACGAGAAAAGGTACAAGTATACTGGAAATCTTACATTAAATTATGCTGTGACATTCGATCCTACAGTGGTTGAAGGCACATCAAAAGATAGACCAACAAAAGATTTTAAAATACAATGGACACACTCGCAGCGACCAGAGGCAAATCCAGGTACTACTTTTTCCGCCTCTGTTGATGCTGGTACGGGAAGCTATTCTCAAAATACGGCCGCTGGAGGTACCTATAATTACGGCCAAATCACTCAGAATACGTTAGCCTCCAGTATTAGCTATGGTAAAACGATGGGTTTGTTCAACTTTAGCTCGGCTTTACGTCATAATCAAGATATTCAAAAACACACCGTTAATTTGACATTACCAGAGGCCAATTTAAGGATGAGCACGATTTATCCACTCGCTAAAGTTGGGCCAGTGGGTGGACAAGAATGGTATCAAAAAATAAATATGAGCTATACCGTAGATGGTAAAAACTTAATTAATACAACGGATACGACCTTGTTTAAGGCGGGAGTATTTAAACAATTTCAAAATGGTATTCAGCATAGCGTACCTATAGGCCTTTCGCTCAATATTTTAAAATTTTTCCAATTAACACCCAATATCCAGTATAACGAAAAATGGTATTTACAAACGATCCGTCAACGCTATGTCGGAGGAGCCAGCCCTAAAACCGTTATAGATACCGTTCCTGGGTTTGCTAGAGCGTATACGTACAGTTTCAGTACAGGGTTATCCACCAAGCTCTATGGCATGGTTAATTTTAAGAAGGGTCGATTGGTTGCATTACGGCATGTAGCTACACCGTCCGTCTCTTTTAACTATAATCCAGATTTTGGGAGCGATCAGTTTGGTTATTATCGCAATGTGGAAAATGCACCAGCCAATGCGCAGGGTCAACTACCACGGTATTCTATATTTCAGAATGGGGTGTATGGTTCGCCTTCGACAGGAAAGGTCGCCAGCATTGGATTTAGTTTAGATAACAATATCGAGGCAAAAAAGAGATCAAAAGTGAAGCAAGATAGCACAACAAGTACCAGCAAGCCTATATTTGATAAAATATGGATTCTGCAAAGTTTGACTTTTTCGGGTAATTACAATTTTGCGGTCGACTCTTTCCAGCTGTCAACGATATCATTTGCTGCAAGGAATTCATTTTTTAAACAAAAAATTGGATTGAATCTGAATGGAACCTTAGATCCGTATCAAATAAATGAAAAAGGTAATCGGATCAATCAATATACCCTTAAAAATGGTCAATTGGGTCGTTTAACTAGTCTGGGCTTATCGGTAGATTTGAATTTAAAATCTGGTACGCGTAAAAAAAAGGATGCTAAAAATATGGTGCCTAGTTTACAAAATATGAATCCTCAACAGGCAGAAGAGTTAGAGCGAATCAATAGAGATTTGAACGCATTCGTTGATTTTAATATACCTTGGAATTTGACAGCTAGATATAGCCTTCAATATGCAAAAACAGGATTAAGGTCTAACATTACCACTAATTCCTTAAACTTTAATGGAGATTTGAGCGTAACGCCTAAGTGGAAGGTGACATTTAATTCGGGGTATGATTTTATTGGGCATAAGCTTGTTCCACCTCAGCTAAGCATTTATCGCGACCTTCATTGTTGGGATTTGTCATTTAGCTGGATACCAACGGGGCCCTACCGGAGCTACAGTGTCGATCTAAAAGTGAAGGCCTCTGTATTGCAGGATTTAAAATTGAGTAAAAGACGAAATTATAATAGTAATGGATTTTGATTTATGCTAGCAGAAATAATCACCATTGGCGATGAACTATTGATTGGTCAGGTTATAGATACCAATTCTGCCTGGATGGCACAAAAGTTAAATAACATAGGCCTCTCTGTAAAACAGATCAGTTCTATTTCTGATCAAAAAGAGCATATTTTGGAGGCATTGCAGCTTGCCGAAAAGCGGGCAGATATTATTTTGATGACGGGAGGCCTCGGTCCAACGAAGGATGATATTACCAAAAAAACATTGGCGAGCTACTTTAATGTAGGGATGCACCAGGACGAGGGAGTCTTAGAAAATGTAAAACGCATCTTTAAGCATTATAATCTTCCCTTACTTGATTCGAATATTTGTCAAGCCGATGTGTTAGACAATGGCGTAGTACTGCCAAATAAAAATGGTACAGCACCTGGAATGTGGATTGAACATCATGGAAAAGTATATGTTTCTCTTCCGGGCGTTCCGTTTGAAATGATTTATTTAATGGAAGAGGAAGTAATTCCCCGATTAAAAAAATCATTTCACTTACCCGTCATATTTCATCATACGATATTGACTGCGGGGATAGGGGAGTCTTTTTTAGCAAAAGAAATAGCAGATATAGAAGATTCGTTACCTAAACATATCAAACTGGCCTATCTTCCCAAGTTAGGGCAGGTACGTTTGCGACTCAGCGGGTACGGCGATGATAAAATAGTGATCCAGCGAGAGGTTTTGTTTTATGGGAGTCAGTTGGTGAATCGGGCTGCAAAGTATGTGATAGCAGAGGGAGATGTGCCGATTGAAAAGGCAATCCTGGATTTTATGAGTGCCCGAAATTTGACGCTTATAACGGCCGAGAGTTGTACAGGAGGGTGTATCGCTCACATGATTACCCAGCATCCAGGCTGTAGTTCGGTGTTCTTGGGTGGGGTCATAACTTATTCAGATGAACTGAAACAAATAATGCTGGGAGTGAGTGAAAATACACTTGCTAGATACGGTGCTGTGAGTGAAGAAACCGTATATGAAATGGCTATTGGGGCAATTAAAAATTATCACTCTGATTATTCAATTGCTGTAAGTGGTATCGCTGGCCCAGATGGTGGTACATCTGATAAACCTGTTGGAACGGTTTGGGTTGCGGTAGCTAACAAAATGAAAACGGTGGTTCGAAAGTTTCAGTTTGGCAGTCGACGGACACAAAATATTGAACGTTCAGCGGCGACTGCTTTAACAATGCTTTTCAAACTGTTGGGGGAAGATTACCCTTCGACAAGCTCAGGAGACGAGTGAAATAGGGTTGATATAAACCCTACTAAGTACTTCCAAAAAAGGTTATTTTTGTCAGCACATCTCAATAATAAATTTTATGGCTCAATACGAATTAGTACTTCCTAAAATGGGAGAAAGTGTTGCAGAGGCTACCATTATTAAATGGGTAAAACAACTAGGAGATTCCATTGATATGGATGAATCGGTGTTGGAAATTGCTACTGACAAGGTAGATTCGGAAGTCCCATCACCTACAGCTGGAAAGCTTATCAAACAATTTTTTAAAGAAAACGAGGTGGTTCAGGTGGGGGATGTAATTGCCTTGATTGAAACGGAAGCTAATACGTCAATCGATACTGATTCATCAGATGCTAACATAAAACCAACAAAAGAAGAGGCAAAGACAAAAAAAGTAGCTGAAGCTGAGTCGCTGAAATCATTGGACGACCATACAAAATATAGTGATTCAGCACGTTTTTACTCCCCATTGGTAAAAAGCATTGCAGCAGGAGAGCATATAAGCTTATCTGAATTGGATCAGATACAAGGAACTGGTATTGAAGGACGTGTGACGAAGCAGGATGTACTCCATTTTATCAAACAACGCTCGCCTGGCTCAAAAGAGGCAGAGCCTAGTGCAGTCCCACCAACTGCCAGTTCGAAACGAGTGATCGAGCCAGTTCCTGAAGCACCACAAATAAAACCAGCGGTAGCTGTTTCTACTTCTGGAGGTGATGAGATTGTTGAAATGGATCGGATGCGTAAACTCATTGCTGACCATATGGTGATGAGTAAACACACCTCTCCACATGTCACCTCTTTTGTGGAAGCGGACGTAACCAATGTTGTAAAATGGCGTAATCGTGTTAAAACTACTTTTGAACAACGGCAAGGCGAAAAAATTACATTTACACCCGTATTTATTGAAGCAGTAAGCAAGGCGATTCGGGATTTTCCGATGATTAATGTGATGGTCAATGGTACACAAATTATCAAGAAGCGAGACATTAATATTGGTATGGCGGCCGCTTTACCTTCTGGAAATTTAATTGTACCCGTGATTAAAAATGCAGATCAGCTAAGTTTGATAGGGCTTACCAAGTCAGTGAATGATCTTGCTAAGCGTGCGCGTCAATCTAAACTAAAGCCAGATGAAACCCAAGGAGGAACATTCACATTGACCAATGTGGGGTCATTCGGTAATGTGATGGGGACACCTATTATCAACCAACCCCAAGTGGCCATTTTGGCGGTAGGTGCTATTAAAAAGAAACCAGCTGTCATCGAAACAGAATATGGTGATGTGATCGCCATCAGGCATATGATGTTTTTGTCACTGTCCTATGATCATCGCGTGGTGGATGGTTCTTTAGGGGGATCTTTTATTAGGAAGGTCGCCGATTATTTGGAGGCATGGGATATAAATAGAGAAATTTAAGTTTAGTATCGCGTGGTGAGATGTACGTATGGTGGTGTCACCATGTCTGCAT
>CAIOLR010000058.1 GCA_903859135.1 uncultured bacterium
ATTTAATTGAGTTTGATCCAACGGCGAGTCTTAACATAGCAAAAATGACAACAACACCAACAGAACGAGATCGAATATTGGATGAATCGGAAATCATTTCCTTAGCTCATCAATTACCCTCTGCTAATTTGTTAAAATCAACCGAATGTGCTTTATGGATTGCTCTATCAACAATGTGCCGTATAGGTGAATTATCTAAAACAAAGATTACCGATATTGATTTTGATTTGCATACCTGGATTATTCCTAAAGAAAATAGTAAAAATGGTAAAGCACATACCATTTACTTATCGGATTTCGCACTCAACCAATTTAAAATTCTCCTGCAGTACACAAAAAGCGACACATGGATATTTACAAATCGCGATGGTTCAAATCATGTTTGTGAAAAATCAATTACAAAACAATTAGGTGGACGCCAATCGCAAAGCATACTCTCCAATCGTTCAAAAGATAACCAAGCGCTCGTATTAAAAGGTGGAAAATGGACACCTCATGATTTACGGAGAACAGGAGCTACTCTGATGGGAAATCTTGGTATTACACCCGATGTAATTGAAAAATGCCTCAACCACTCAGAAGAAAATAAAGTAAAACGAATTTATCAACGTCAAAAACTTGAAACTCAGCAAGCAGAAGCTTGGCAGATATTAGGAAATCATCTTGATTCATTGTTAACGTCGTAAGCCAATAGATTGATTATATATTCTTAAGCCGACACTTTCACTTTTTTGTTTGATAAATTCATACTTAGTGCCGACTTGGTGCTTACTTAGTGCCTAATTTACTTCCTCAATGGCACCAAGTATTTACCTAAACTAATAAAACAATTAATTTACCGAACGGTAAATTAATATTGAATAGCGGGTAAATATAAGCAATAATTTACCGATAAAGAATATTTATGACAATTATTAAAACAACTAAAGAACTCGGTACAGAAATGCGCAAAGCACGTAAACTTTTAGGTTTAACACAATCACAGTTGGCACTTACTGCTGGTGTAGGAATTCGATTCATTGTTGATTTAGAATCTGTGAAACCAAGACTCAGACTTGAGTATGCATGACTTTCTGTTACCTCGATACATGGATAAATAATCCTAATCCCACTGCCCTATCTTCTTCACTCCCCCTTCAATCTGAAATCTTTGATGATCACCAATTGCGACCCTTTTTTGGTAGATTATTACCTAAAGGCAATATGCGAAAGCCTACTTGCCAAGCAATTTCAAATTTCAACACAAAACGAATTTGCACTATTGGATCGATTAGACGGTGAAGAGCGCTCGATCATGACAAATCGCCGACTTCAATAATAACAAAAATATTGAAATTAACTATCCGATTAAATTCATTATTCATCATAGACGTCATCGTCGATTTCAACATCATCATCTCCATATTCATCTTCGTCATATTCATCACGATACGTCCCACCCATAAAGTCGCGCTGACTTTGGGTGAGCTTTTTATCTTGTTCATCATCTTCAAGGGAATCGTCTGAAGCACTTCCATCTACCACGTTTTCAACAAACACAACCTCAATGGCATTTTTGATAATTTCTTCACTAATGTGTTCAACGTTTTCTGAAATGTGGTGGTAGATAAAAGTGAAATCTCTACTTTATACGTTTACCCTGCATTTCTTTCGCCTTAACAAGCAAATCACTCGTCTGAGCCCAATATTCTATGCATAAATCAATAAAATATTGCTTTTGAGAATTCATCGGCAATTGATTCAAATC
>CAIOLR010000059.1 GCA_903859135.1 uncultured bacterium
AGCCAGACTCGAACTGACGACCTTCGGGTTATGAGCCCGACGAGCTACCAACTGCTCCACCCCGCACTGTGACAATTTTTTTAAAAGCTAAACAAGTAGTGATATGCACGCCTCAGCTCCTTTTAAATTGGACTGCAAAGATATATTTCGTTTCTTTGTGCTCCAAATATTTTTTAAAAAAAATAATATGCCGCATAAAGCTGGATTCGTTAGTATCATCGGGAAACCAAATGTTGGAAAATCTACGCTAATGAATGCCCTCGTAGGGGAGAAAATGGCCATTATAACGCCTAAAGCCCAAACTACACGTCACCGTATCTTAGGCATTGTTAATGAATTAGATTATCAGATTGTATTTTCTGATACGCCTGGCGTGATAAAACCGGTGTATGGTATGCAAAAATCGATGATGGATTTTGTGAATGGCTCGTTGGTTGATGCGGATGTCGTGCTGTTTGTAACCGATATTAATGAGAAGTATGATGAAAATGATGTGATCGAAAAACTTAAAAAAGTAGAGTCACCAGTTGTTGTAGTCATCAACAAGATTGATAAATCATCCGAGGAGCTCGTCAAAGGAAAGATCAATTACTGGCAAAATCTATTGAATCCGTCGGCTATTTTCGCCATATCGGCATTGCATGATCACAACGTATCGGCGGTAATGCAATTTGTATTAGATCATTTACCAGAGCATCCAGCATATTATGATAAGGATATCTTAACAGACCGATCGGAACGCTTTTTTGTATCGGAGATCATTCGTGAAAAGATTTTTAAATTGTATGAGAAAGAGATTCCATACAGCACAGAGGTTATTATTACGGGGTTTAAGGATGAACCTTCGATTGTTCGTATCAGTGCCGAGGTGATTGTCGAGCGCGATTCTCAAAAAAATATTATCATCGGTAAAGGTGGCGAAATGTTGAAAAAAGTAGGAACGTATGCCCGGAAGGACATGGAGGAGTTTTTACAAAAGAAAGTATTCTTGGAGATATTTGTAAAAGTGATAGCAGATTGGCGTAATTCCAAAAACTACTTGAAACGATTTGGATACGAGGATTAGTACGGAGTATCTAGTACCGAAATAATAGGACATGATGTGTATCGAAATAAATTTGCGTGAGGGATAGAAGTGAAAAGCCCGCAGTGGAGCTCTTGCGAAACGAGGACTTGTAACGGATAGCCCGACCCGAAGGGGCACGCCCATATGCATTATAGGAAAACATTACATTAAATATTAAAACTAAATACTGAGTACGATGTACTCGGTACTAAATACTAACAAATGAGTAATATAGTAGCGATAGTAGGTCGGCCGAATGTTGGAAAATCAACTTTATACAACAGGTTGACAGAAACCCGTAAAGCAATTGTGGATGATTATAGTGGTGTGACCAGAGATCGTCATTACGGGACAGCTGAATGGACAGGTAGAAATTTTACAGTAATTGATACAGGAGGGTATGTTGCACATTCAGAAGATGTGTTTGAAGCAGCAATACGAGAGCAGGTGGTGATTGCCATTGAGGAAGCAACCGTGATTTTGTTTATGCTTGATGTGACCACGGGTATTACTGATTTGGATGATGATATTGCAAAACTACTTCGTCGTAGCAAAAAGCCTGTTTTTGTCGTGGTAAATAAAGTAGATAACAATCAACGGTTAAGTGATGCCAACGTATTCTATAGTTTGGGCTTGGGCGATTTGTATTCTATTTCATCGATGACAGGTTCTGGTACTGGAGAGCTGCTTGATGAAGTGATCAAACATTTTGAAGTAGAGGTAGAAGAGGATCATACACTTCCAAAATATGCGATCGTTGGACGGCCGAATGTTGGAAAGTCATCCTTGATTAATGCTCTCATTGGCAAAGAACGAAATATTGTAACGCCAATTGCTGGTACCACGCGTGATTCCATCCATATTCATTACAAGCAATATGGGCAGGAGTTTATGTTGATTGACACGGCTGGATTGCGAAAAAAGACGAAGGTGAAAGAGAATATCGAGTTTTATTCTGTGATGCGTACCATTAAAGCACTGGAGGAAGCCGATGTGGTTATTTTGATGATTGATGCGACCGAGGGATTGGAATCTCAGGATGTTAATATTTTTCATTTAGCTGAAAAAAATAAAAAAGGAATTGTTATTCTGGTGAACAAGTGGGATCTGATCGAAAAAGATCATAAAACAACGAAGGCTTTTGAGGAACAAATTCGATACAAAACAGCTCCATTTACAGATATACCTATTGTGTTTACCTCGGTAGTAGAGAAGCAGCGTATATTGAAGGGAATTGAAGAGGCAGCCCATGTTTTTGAAAATAAGTTCAAAAAAATCCCAACATCGAAGCTGAATGATATCATGTTGCCCATTATTGAGAGCTATCCCCCTCCAGCTACCAAGGGTAAATATGTGAAGATCAAATATGTGACACAAATCAATGCAACATCGCCCATGTTTGCTTTTTTCTGTAACCTTCCTCAGTACGTTAAGGAGCCTTATAAACGTTTCATTGAAAATAAACTTCGCGAAAATTTTGACTTTAGTGGAGTTCCCATTCAAATTTATTTTAGACAAAAATAGAGCTCATTAAACCCTCTTCAAAAGAGAGAGCTTTTTATTGCAACACCTATGAAGATCGTTGAACATATAGCAAATGCAAAAGGAAAAGCATTATTCTCATTCGAGTTACTGCCTCCAGTCAAGGGGCAAAGTATTCAAGATGTGTATGATGCAATCGATCCATTGATGGAGTTCAAGCCTCCATTTATTGATGTGACCTATCACCGTGAGGACTACATTTACAAACAGCACAATAGCGGTTTGCTGGAAAAAGTATCGTATCGAAAACGTCCTGGTACGGTTGCTATTTGCGCTGCCATTATGAATCGTTACAAGGTGGATGCGGTTCCTCATTTAATATGTGGAGGTTTCACCAAAGAGGAAACTGAAAATGCCTTGATTGATCTTCAATTTTTGGGTATTGATAACGTTCTAGTTTTACGAGGAGATGCACGCAAGGCGGATGCTGGATTTATTCCAACACCCAATGGACATACCTATGCGAGTGATTTGTTAGAGCAGGTGGCTGGAATGAATAAGGGTATGTATTTACACGAGGATCATGATAAGGCCTATAAAACCAATTTTTGTATTGGTATTGCAGGCTATCCCGAAAAACATTTTGAAGCTCCCAATCTAAATGCTGATTTTAAATTTTTGAAGAGAAAAGTAGATTTAGGGGCAGAATTTATCGTCACACAGATGTTTTTTGATAATTCTAAATACAAAGCATTTGTAGATAAGTGTCGTGAACATGGAATCACAGTTCCCATTATTCCTGGGCTAAAACCGATTACGTCATCTAAGCAGATCATTAGCTTGCCCAAAATATTCCACATTGATATTCCAGAAGAATTAAGTGAATCTGTATTGGCCTGTAAATCCGAAAAAGAAGTAAAAGAGATAGGTATCGAATGGATGATCAATCAATGCAAGGAATTGGTTGACTTGGGCGTACCCGTTTTACATTTTTATACGATGAGTAATCCTGGGCCAACAAAAAAAATAGCTCAGGCAATATTTTAACTACTTAGGTTGGGATTAATATTTCAACCCCAACATGATGCCGAAAAACCAGGTTCTTAATTGATAGTAGTATGGATTACCTGTTGAGTAATTCGTATTGTATGAGATGCCGCTCTCATTTTGGGTGTTTAACACATTATTTACTGACATAAAACAAGTAATTGCTGTTTTGTTGAATTCAAAATGTCTACTTAGGTTCACATCAAACCTGTTATAACTCCCAGCTTGTTGGCTGTATAGGTCATTGCTAAACGTTGGATTATAAAAACTAGTTTTTGTATCAAAGGTAGAGCCAATGATGGGGGTATCGTAACTACCTGGTCTTCCGATATAGATAAGGGATGAAGAAAATAGCTTTGGATTGGTATAATTCAGTGATGCTTTTATGAAAAAATCAAATTTTTTGTCGCCATTATAAGTTCCTCCATCTACGGTCAGTATTTGATTTAAATAGGTATTTGCTAGGGTAATTTTCAGATACCGATGCAAGTATCGCTCGTATGATAGTTCTGCGCCAAATGTATTTATTCCACTAATATTTAAGGGGGTATCGGTTGGCTCTTGTCCAGTTTCATCTATATAAAATGACGCTGCTTTTAACAAGGTGTTTTTATGTTTATAGGTGTATTCTAACGCAATTTGATTGCTCTTTAGCAAGTTGAATTGCTTATGATAAAAATCAGGTAATGAGTAGCTATTGTATTTACCTCCGCTTAAGGATAAAGATTGATCATTATTGATAGTGTATCTTAATCCTAACTGAGAGCTTAAATAAGAACGTTGTGTATTAGTAGGAATGTTACTTCGAAGTCCGTAAAAAACATTCCATTGGTCAGTTAGGTTCCAATTGGAATAAAGATATGCTTCTATATTATGGTTATTAATATCGGTTGTTTGTTGATAATTAGGAGAGCTGGGTGATTGTGCATAAAAGTATAGGGGAATAAGATCATCGAATATGTTTGATTGATAATCGTAGGTGAGACCTGTTTGTATGCTCATACTGTTAGAAACAAAATGTTTGTAATTGGCGGAGGCATAGGTTTGAAGGATTTTTTTATGAGAAATGATATTGCCAAATAAAAAATCTTTTTTTGCTTTGTCGAATCCCGTATTGATGCTAAGAACACCATTGTTCATGTAATACATCAGATTATTGATCGAGAAAAAACGATTTTTACTTGATGTTGATTGTCCGACATAGGTATATGCCTCCGTTCCTGCGTCGTAGTTTTCAGTGATGAAATAATTAAAAGAGTTGAACTCAACTCTTTTGGATAGTTTAGCATGATAGTTAAGACCGGCATCCTTCATTCCAAATTCATTCAGGTTGGCCACACTAGGTTTATTGACTTGGATGAAAGGCCCAGAGAATTGATAATTACTAAATAGCTGTGTAAATGAATTTTGTTTAATTTTTTGGGATAAAAAAATACCAAAACTTGCTAATGTTGCAGAAAATTGCAGTTGATTGTGAGGCAGTTCAGTTAAGGTGGTGATATCTACCAAGCCTGAACTTGTATTACCATAAATTAATGGCGGATTACTTGCGTATGCGTATTCGTTACCCACCACTTCGGTATTGAAAATACTAAAGCCTCCTACTTTATTGATTTGCGTATTTCTGACGGGTTGATAAATGGGTACACCATTCAAAAATACGCGTGTCCGATCGATGGAGCTCCCTCTGAAAGAGGGGTTCGCAGACTCGTCTGTGGTTGTGGAGGAAGGAAGGAAGGAGATCGCTTTTAAAGGATCTCCTTGTGATGTAGGATTTAAATATATATCTAATTTGGTTAGTTGGACGGCAGAAAAGTCTTCAGATATTGGGTTTCTGGCTGTGATGATTACCTCTGCCAAGGAGTAGCCACTGCCCTTCAAGACAACAATTAATGAGTCGCTCAAGGATCGCTTATTTAGTGAAATCTTTTTTATTTTGTATCCAACAAAGGAAACAATTAGCGTGTCATTCATACTACTGATTGGCAGCTGAAATTTTCCATCTAAATCTGTAGACGTGCTTAGCTGTGCATTACTTTTTAGATATACGTTAGCAGCGAATATAGGCTCATCTCTACTATCCTTCACAAGTCCTTTTAACACCGTTTGTGAAAAAGAGAAAATGGAAAAAAGAAATAGGAAGGCCGTTAAAAGAATAGCTTTCATGCAGGTCAGTATTTAGTACCTAGTAATTAGTACTGGGTATTTAACATTCAATTGGTGTTAAATCCTCTAATAAAGTAACCATAGAATCTTTTTTATTGGAAAAGGTTCTATGGTAGGAGGTGTATGACCAGGCTTATTTTCCAACCAATTGGGAGGCTAATTGGTTGATGATATAGCTTTTGGGACATTCTTTTATGCCTTTTTCATAATACTGCTTTGCTAAATCCCATTTTTTGTTCTGGATATAGTATTTGATCAGCATCTCATAGGACTCTTCTTTTCCCCAGGATGGTAAATATTGGTTAGGTGTTTTTTGTGTAGGTAGAGAAATCGCTTTTAGTAAATATTTTTCTACCAGTTTGCCACCTCCATATTTTTTAGGTGTGTAAAAATTGTTGCTTGCAAACACATAGTTTGCTCTTAGGTTACTTGAATCTATTGCAAGTGCATTTTCTATATCCTTATTTATTTCTTGTGAAATGAGCATGGCATCCCCAGTTCTAAATTGAATAGAAAAACTTTGAAGCAAGGCAAGAAGTGCATAGTCTTCAGAATTTTTGTTTTTTATACTCTTTAGCCAGTTTAGTCCTTTATCAGCTTCATTTTCTGCAGCTTTTTTATTGTTTTGTTGCAGGTAATAGATGGACGCATAATACTGTAAGTAGCCTTGCCAATACAAGATGATGTTTTGGTTTTTGGCTTTGTACAGATCACTCAAACCTTTGCTTATTTTGTCTAGTTCATCACTTTTGTGAGATAACAAACTGGCTACAAAAGCCTGATAAACCTTGTTTTGTATTCCCAATAGAAGTGAATCTGGCGGAATAGGGGGGGGCGTGGACATCGATTGGGTTTGATGCTCGGTGATTTGTGAGTTGTCGATTTGTTTGGTGTTACTGGTGTTACCATTACAGCTGCCAACAAACAAGGAAATGATAAACAATAATCGAATCATGTGATAGGGTTTTTAAGGTTTATGTAAATAGATGATTGTATTTTATTGAAAAAAGGATGAGTCCAATCCAAGCTGTAAAGTGAATGTACCATTTATAACTAAATTGATAGTTTGAAAATTTTTCTTGATATAAATCAGAATACGATTTTTGTTTGTTTGTGTTTGTATAATCAAACTTAGTTTTTGTTACCGCAGCGATCGTGATATCTGAATAAAACGGATTTGACTCTAAAATGAGTTGAACAACAAAAGCATGGTATAAATTTTTAATACCAAAGAAATGAAATAAGAGTGCTATGATAAATAAGGTAACTGTTACAAAAGATCCAGAGAAAAGATAGATGAGCCTTTGTTTTTCCATTCGTGGCCATTCAATGGCGACAAAAAAGTGAGGGTATGGTTTTAGTTGGAAGCTTATTTTTTGAATATCTAAACCCATTATTTTAGCCGAAATCACATGCCCTGATTCATGAAAAATCATCAATGACATCACAAAAAGTATGATTTGTAGGATATCAACAAGTGTCATCGGCCGAATTTAACTTTGTTAAACAGGTAGTAAAATAGAGCTATTGTAAATAATAGCCAAGCGATAATGGAAGTATGGAACCCCTCTCCTCTGAGAATACTTAATATAGAATTTAGTGGAAGAATATTGCCCACTAAATTGATCATCTCGTTCTCAATATGATATAAGGCCTTACTGGTAAATAACATGATGAAATAGATTAAGTTGATCAATCCTGCAGATGAGTTATGTTTAATGCCTGAAAATGTAATCACCAAGCCTGTAAATGAAAACAGGAACAGTCCGATGAAAATACCAGACACAAAATCGAGTAGTTGAGATAGGGTAACGGAGTAGTCAAATGCCAGTTTTGCTGTTAAGCAAAGAAGCGCAACAATGAAGAGTAATGAGATAATGCGGCTCAGTATTAGCCCTGTAAAATGCCAGAGGATATTGAATGGTAATTTTCTAAGGTATTTAATTAAGCCACTGGCGTAGTATTCCTTCACGACAGGTCCAACGGCAAATAAACCGTCGCTTGCCACCGTCATGCCTATGATCCCTGAAAGAAGTAATGAG
The DNA here is from genome assembly GCA_903859135.1 of uncultured bacterium. Lineage (GTDB taxonomy): Bacteria > Bacteroidota > Bacteroidia > Sphingobacteriales > Sphingobacteriaceae > Daejeonella. Next base: position 7,804 of record CAIOLR010000059.1, read on the forward strand.
ATATAATCTTTATCTGCCGCCCCCCACAGGTTTCCGAAAATAAAAAAAAGAAATACCGGAAATACAAGGGAGAAAAATACAGCCTGCTTGATTCTCAAAAACATCAAGAATTGATAATATGTTGACTGTCCTAAGATCTTAATCATGTGGTCATATTATGAACGTGAAATAAATAGGCATCTTTTAAATCTACCTCTTGAATGGAGAAATTGCTGGTCAATGTGTTGATAGTTTTTAATAGATCTGACTTTTCGTCAAAGAAAATATGGATACTCTCGTCGTAGATATAATATTGCCAGTTGGTTAGGTTTTTAGCAAAATCGTCGGTGTTACTGATGGTGATTTTTTTGAGTGCTGGTAAAGTTTCTAGTATTTGTTTAGGACTTTTGGGTTGATGTATTATTTTTCCTCCGTAAATGAATCCAATCTTGGTGGCCTGTTTTTCTGCTTTCTTCCAATCATGCGTAGTGAAAAAGATGGTTCTGTTTTTATTTTTCAGGGTGTTCCAAATGCGTCCAGTAATGGTGGGGTCTAAGTTGGCAAATGGTTCATCTAATACCAATAGATCGGGATTATGAATAATAGATAGTAGGATGCCCACTCTTTTTTTTTCTCCTTGAGATAGTTCTCTCGTGAGTGTTTTTTGTATTTTTTGTATTTCGAATAGTTCAAAATACTGCTTCTCGATATCTTGGTATTTTAGTCCATAAATGGATGTGAAATAACGTATGGATTCCTCCACTTTTAACATCGGAAATAAGGGCGAATGATCATAAAGAACCCCTATTTTATCGAAGTTAGATTTTGTATTTTCGAAAAAACGCACATGTCCTTTATCTGGTTTGATGTCATTCAGTATGATGTCGATGAGTGTTGATTTTCCGGAGCCATTTTCTCCTAGTAAAGCAAAAGAATCTTGGGTGTCAACGGAGAGGCTCACATTGCTCAAAATGGTTTTTCCTTTTACCGTGTAGGTGATATCTGATACGATAATATCCTTCATTATACTTTTTATATTATGCGTGTGTGGGCTTGCCAATCACCATCACGTTATTAATTGTCTCAAAAACGCCATCTATTCCTAAAAAATCATTTACCTGATCATCATTATATCCGCCCAATATACACGATCCAAGCTTGATGGATTCGGCAATGAGGCTTAACATGAGCCCTAGCGCACCCGATTCTTGCATCAAAAACCGATATCCTCTATCACGATATTTGATGAATAGTCTTTCGATCATTCCTGTGATGATGATCAAGGCAGCGCAATCATCCATATTAATGTATGGTTCAGCTTGAATAATGCTAGATAGGTTGGGTACGAAATGTCCCTCCTTTATTTTTTCAAGACAATTTTGATCGGGTCGGTAATGATATAATCCAGATGGAATGTGGGCGTTAAATAGCACAATATAAATTTCCAGAGGATACAATCCACCTGCTGCGGGAATATTTCGCATGCCTATATGCTCTTCTGAAGTAAGCCCTTCAATTTTGCTTTTATAGGTTACTCCGTATGCATTATGTAGCAATAAACTTAACTCATTTAAAGAGAGTTTATACGTTTTGTCGAAATCTCGAGCACTTCGTCGTTTGGTGATGACATCAAAAAAATGATTGCTGTTGTTATGTTGCCCATAAATGGATAAATCTATTGTCTCGCGACCTGGATAACACTTAAATGGTTGGCTCGATCGTTCGAGTACAAACGGATTGCTAAAAGCGCCAATATTTTCCCCCAAAATTCGGGTAGAATGGGTCGTGAGTTTGGAATTTTCGTGATACAGCATGGCCATCG
>CAIOLR010000060.1 GCA_903859135.1 uncultured bacterium
AAAATAAGTTAATTATAATAAAATAAGTCTATATTCTTAAATGAGTGGTAAATATTATCAGTAGGCAATAAGGAGCTAGCCTTCACTTGATGAAAGAAAAAGAGTTCACCAAAGCTATTGAAGATATTAAGAGGCGGTTTAAAAATAGTTTTAATAATTATTGTATTTAAATTTAATAACAATGAACATGATAGAAGTAGCAATCATAAAATTGATAGGTCCTGGCGAACGGATACCACCAGGTCATACGGTAATTGAATTTCAAGATCAAAAATACTACAGCCTAATAACTTATACTACTCTTGCCGAATTTAAAAGATTAGATCAAGAAACACGGAGGCTAACATTGAGGGGTCTTGTTGAGCTTTTCGCTGCCTACGATTCTAATCCAGGAAATGTAGCATTATTTAAACGCAAGGAATATTTTACTAGAGATGATGTAGAGCGTGTGCTGAAGATATATCAGCCGAGAGCAATTAAGGAGGAAAACAACCCGGTGAATAACGTATTTCGGCCACCAACACTACTTAAGCCACAAACAACACCGGCGATAAATAATAATTTAGGAAAAAAGGTTCAAAATCGTATCCCCACAGACATTTGCATCCATTGGATTGACATTTTAAACAAAAATTATAATCATCCATCAGCTGGCAAGAATAAAAATTTGTTGTTAGGGATACTAAAAGCACGAAAATTACAATGGATGACACATCATAATCTAACTATCAAAGCGATGAAAGCTTCGTTAATAGATGATAGTGATAAATTGCGAAAAGCAGGCTTGCCTAGATTAGCTGATATTGCCTATAATACCAGTACAACAAAAGACTGTTTATATAACCAACTTCCATGGAACGATGACTACGAAAGCGTAAAACACCTCTTGGCTGACAATATGTACGGTGCAGCATTTGACTCATTTTGGGTGGATGCTTTGGTTGAGCGTCAAAACTCCAAAGACCTTTTTAATACAATGGAAAACGTAGCAAAGGGGATGAGTAGGATGATTACAAAAGTTTTTGACTCATACAACACGAAATCATATTTTTCAGAGCTCTTAATGAAAGAAATACGAGGTAATGGGCGATTTTGGAATTCCAAAGCAAAAAATTTATACCTTTTGGAAAGAGCCAACAATTCCAATGCATGGGAAAACCTACATTCCGTTTTGAATCAAAAAATCGATAATGGCTATGACGTTATTCTTATCTCAAGTTTAATTATAATGATATTTATATCGTACAGGAATACATGTGCTGCTTACGGAATCAGACAGCGGTGGTTGGATGCCAACCAAGCTAACTACGATTATGTACTCGATGGTTATCAAAAAGCAAATGGTTTCCGTAACCTCTATGATAAGTCCAGGACACATGTTACAACCTCTGGAATTACCCAGATTCATCATCCGCCAACTAATCCACAGAGTAGTACATTAAAGTTCCGATGGACATTAGACCGTAAACCTAATTTGTCGGGTGGGTTTTCTACAACGCTATTGGAGCATGGCCTTCCATACGCTGGAGGTGTTTCTGGCTCGGCCAATATCATAGCTGGCACATTGAGTCATCTTATTAAAGATTTGAATGTGCGCATAGATGCTAAAGAAGCAATACTAGGAGCAATTATGTTTCTTGTATACGAAGGTGGTCATAGTATTCATGAAGTTCTATGGACTTTATATGAACGTGAGTTACAAAATCAACA
>CAIOLR010000061.1 GCA_903859135.1 uncultured bacterium
AAATCGGTTGGATACATTTTTTTGAAGTTTCGTCACAACAAAAAAGACTATTTCCAATCGCTTTTCAGGCCTATAATATTATTCCTTTTTCATTTTTAAACAGGCTCTTAGAGTTTATTTTTTAATTAAAAATAAAAGTTTATGAAAGTTCATTATTATTCCTTTGTCAAAACCCTTGAAGGAGCCAAGAACATTCCGCTATTGATGCTGCGAATTGTTTTGGCATATGGTTTCTATGGTCCCGCTATGATGAAATGGCACCATATAGAACATGTAACAGGTCTATTTATTAATGCTGGAATTCCAGCACCACATTTCAGTGTTTATCTGGTAGCGAGCATAGAAACGTTTGGCTCTATATTGTTACTATTGGGTTTAGCAACTCGTTTTATCACGGTACCATTGATGGTTGTTATGATCGTTGCCATACTGACCACAGCGCATTTTGGTCATGGATTTCAGGCAGGGAATAATGGATTTGAAATTCCATTATTTTACTTGACTATGCTATTCACTTTATTTATTTACGGACCTGGAAAAATCAGCTTTGATCATCTTGTAAAGCGCGGACAATATTCCAATGAATTCTCAACTTTAGACTAGGTGCGCAAAAGGGTATTGAGAATCAGATTTTCTAAAACAGATTATTAATTATTTTTTCTGCACTGATGCCCTCTGCTTCGGCTTTATAATTACGTACAATTCGGTGTCTTAAAATAGCTTCGGCTACCGCTTGCACATCCTCAATATCGGGCGAGTATTTTCCCGAAATAGACGCATGGCATTTTGCACCCAACACTAAGTATTGCGAAGCACGAGGGCCAGCTCCCCAGCTCAAGAATTTATTGACTTCTGGAGTCGCATTTGGAGTGCCTGGACGTGTCTTAGCAGCTAGTGATACAGCATACTCCAACACACGATCCGTAATGGGAATATCTCGAACCAGTTGTTGGAAATAAACAATTTGCTGTGAATCCAGTATTTTCTTCAGCTCCACTTTTTGATTACCCGTCGTACCTTTCACTACTTGTATTTCTTCATCAAAGGAAGGGTAACTCAAAAGCACATTAAACATAAAACGATCTAACTGCGCTTCGGGCAAAGGATATGTCCCTTCCTGCTCAATTGGGTTTTGAGTCGCTAGCACAAAGAATGGCTTCGGCAATAGATGCGTTTGTCCTCCAACGGTAACCATCTTTTCCTGCATGGCTTCCAACAAAGCAGCTTGCGTTTTAGGAGGCGTACGGTTAATCTCATCCGCAAGGACAATATTTGAAAACACAGGCCCTTTGATAAACCTAAATGAACGATCCTCGCCAAGAATTTCCGAACCAACAATATCAGAAGGCATCAGATCGGGCGTAAATTGGATACGATTAAAACTAAGATCCAGTACCTGAGCCACGGTTTGCACCAGCAAAGTTTTAGCTAAGCCTGGCACGCCAACCAGTAAACAATGTCCGTTACTAAAAATTGAAATCAATACGGCCTTTATTACTTCATCTTGCCCAACAATGACCTGGCCTATTTCCTCTTTTATTTCCTCATAAGACGACTTTAAGGCATCTACAGCCTCCACTTCTGAACTGTACTGGGTTTTCATAGGTTTTTTGTTTTTAGTGGCTAAAGCAATTTGTTAATTCTGCGTACTCGTCCAGCCTTTTAGTTTGGAACAATCTTGGTATTCGGCGTCTATTTTGACATAGGTAAACTTTCTTCGTTTTTCAAACCATTCGCTTACCGTCCGGCTTATTTTATCCTCCAACGCAATTTCCTTAATTTTTGAAAAATCCTCTTCTAAGTTAGCTTTATGCGGGTGAGTCTTAGACTTTAAATATAAAAATCGATACCCCTGTTTTCCATCAGCTGACGTAAAAACAACTGGCTTGGAGTACGTGTTTACTTGCATGGTATCGACCACTAAAAATAATTGAGGATCCAGTTTATCCGTTGGAATATAAGTCGTTCGATTTCGAACATTTTCTGCATGAAGCATCATTCCTCCATTATATTTGGTTTCATTATCCTCCGAATAGGTGAATACAGCTTTCCCAAAATCAATTTTTTTCTGTACCACCGAATTATAAATACTGTCGATATGCACTTTTATCCTAGCAAGACTCGCTGGGGTAGGTTGTATTTTGATCAGGATATGCCTCACATTGACCTGCTCTCCACGTTTTTCTATAACCTGAAGCACATGAAAACCAAATTGTGTTTCGAAAACAGGTGATAGTTCACCCACTTTCAACTTAAATGCCATCGCTGCAAATTCTTTCACATACGCATTTCTATAAGCAAAACCAAGCTCACCACCTTCACGCGCCGAACCTATATCTTGAGAATATATACGGGCTAAAGTACTAAAATCTTCTCCTGCTTTAATTCTTAATCGCAATGCCTCTAGTTTATCTTGAAAAATTTCTTTTTCTAGTTTGGTCAGCTTAGGATAAGTCACCAATGTACCTATCTCCACTTCGGTACCATAAGAAGGCAAACTGTCTTTAGGGATCGCATCAAAATACCTACGCACATCCAAAGGCGTTACATTCACATTTTCGGTAATCTTTCCTTGCATTTTATTGGCAATCAACTGCTCTTTGATATCAGAACGTATTTCTTCCTTGTATTGTAATATCGACCGATTTAAAAATTGCTCCAGACGATCTTCCCCGCCTGCTCGTTGTGTCATTACACGCATGCGCCGATTGACCTCGTCATCTACTTGGCCTTCAGAAACGGTGATTGAGTCAATTGCTGCTTGTTGTGAAAGTAGTTTTTGAGCAAGTAACTGTTGCAAGAAATAACATTTAATATCTGAATTTTCTAGATTTCCTTGAGCCCTGTATTGAGCATATTGCATCTCGATATCTGACTGTAGAATAATAGCACTTCCTACGACGGCAGCTACCTTATCCAACGATTTGTTTTGTGCTTGTGCTTGTAGTACTAAAGTGGTAAAAATCAGTCCCGCTATTACGTTCAGTATTTTCTTCATGTGTAATTTTAGCCTTGTCATTTTAATTCATCCAACCTGCTCAAATGCTATTTTATTCCTTTACAGGACCAGAGTGTTGCAAAATTATCAGATAAATTCGTTATTCGATCAAATTTTAAAAATACAGGCTAATTCTTTTGCTGAGATTTTGTTGTGTCTTTGGCTTGTCTTAAGATGGGTTTACTGGGAGTCAGATACTCACTCATTGATTAATCCATAGAAAAATTCTACAGACAGCTAAGAATAGAATACGTGCATAAACATCTTTACTCTTTAAAGGTTTGCATATCTGTCAATCGTTTGTACAAACCATCTTTTAGAATCAATTCTGGATGTGTTCCTTCCTCTACAATTTCGCCATTTTCTAAAACAATAATTTTGTCTGCATTCTGGATAGTACTCAAACGATGGGCAATGACGAGGGAGGTTCTATTTTTCATCAAATTATTGAGTGCATCCTGCACAAGTCTTTCCGATTCGGTATCCAAGGCCGAGGTTGCCTCGTCCAGAAGCATAATCGGTGGATTCGCCAATACCGCTCTAGCAATACAAATTCGCTGTTTTTGTCCTCCAGAAAGCTTCACCCCACGATCCCCAATATTGGTTTGATAGCCGTGATCTGCATGCATGATAAAGGCATGTGCGTTGGCAATTTTTGCAGCATGTATCACCTCTTTCTCAGTAGCATCAGGCTTTCCAAAAGCGATGTTATTAAAAATGGTATCATTAAAAAGGATGGATTCTTGATTGACGATACCCATTTTAGCCCTCAAAGATGCCACTTTTACATCCTGAATAGGAACTCCATCGAACAAAATTTTACCACTTTGAGATTCTATAAATCGTGGTAACAAATCCATCAGTGTTGACTTCCCTCCTCCCGATGGACCAACCAACGCGATGGTTTTACCTCGAGGGATAGTCAAGTTAATACGATTAAGTACTTTTTTATCTGCGTAAGCGAAGGATACATCTTTCAGACAAATCTGATGATTAAACACTCCAAGCTCAACAGCATGTTTACTATCCGAAACAGCTGGTTTCGTATCAATCAATTCCAATACGCGCTCACCTGCTGCCAAACCTTGATTAATACCACTAAAAGAATCTGAAATGGCCTTTGCAGGGCGCATGACCTGCGAAAAAATAGCGATATAAGCTATAAATTCTGCAGCACTTAAATCTGAATTTCCAGAAAGCACCATCTTACCACCATATAACAGGAGGATAGCAACCATGGATACCCCTAAAAACTCAGAAACAGGTGATGCTAATTGTTGCCTTTTTGCCATCGATCGCGTTATTTTGGAATAACGCTCATTCTCTAAATGAAATTTCTCTTTAATAAAGCTCTCGGCATTGAAGGCTTTGATAATTTTGATACCTGACAAAGCCTCATCCAGATAACTAATCATAGCCCCATACGTCTGTTGCGATAACGTAGCCTGCTCTTTCAATCGTTTAACAATTCTGGCTATAATAAATGCCGACAATGGGATAACAGTCATTGAAAACAGCGTAAGCTTCGCAGAAATTGCAAACAGGGTAATCAAATAAGCCACTAATTGCAGTGGCTCTTTGAACAAGACCTGTAAAGTACCAGTAACCGAACCCTGAACAACCATCACATCTGCAGAAATTTTAGAGATGATATTCCCCTTTCGCTCATTACTAAAATAGCCCAAATGTAAATCAATCACATTATTAAAGACGGTCTTCCGCAGATTTAACAAGGTATGAATGCGCATACCCTCCATCACCTTTTGAGAAAGATATTTGAAAAGATTACTTAAAAGCACTGATATCAAGAGTATGGTACACACGCGTTGCAAAGCACCATAAATACCATAGTGCATACTAGCCTGTTGTGTATAGTAACTAAAATATTTGAGAACATCGTACCCTTTTGGTGATTCCAAAACCACCATGTGAGCCGAATCTTTATCAAAGAGGGTACTTAATAAAGGAATGAGAAGACCAAAATTAAGTGTATTAAATAAAATAGAAAAAACAGTGTAAATGAAATAAGGTATTGCAAATTTCTCGATAGGTTTTGCAAAAGACAATAATCGGAAGTACGTTTTCATTAAAAAAATTTGCTGTAAAAGTAACCTATTCTCAGGAATGCTTCATTTACGGAGAGCCAAAAGACCCCTTACCTTTTGTTAATCCGTAAAAAATTCTACGGACAGCTAACGATCGATCGTTACATCCCCCCTCTCCTTTTTGTATTTAGCTTGTCGGAATGGAGGGGGCTGTGGTGAGGCATTTAAACAACTTTATAATTTTTATACTCGCCAATGCGCCAGCCTGTCAAACGCTCTATTTTTTGTAAAAACCGGCGCCGAAGGTCTGTCTTTTTTTTAAGTACAGTGGGATCAAAATTAAATTTCCAATTCACAACATCAATCCTTTTTTTCATCACGGCAGGATGTGTGCCTTCAAATTTTTGGAGGATATCAGCATTTCCATAATCAAATTCCAGATTTTGTGGCAAATGTTCCGCGATCCAATAATCATCGTGATAGAATTGATTAAAATTATGAACCTTATTTTTCAAGCCTTTAGGCGGTTTTACCCAGCCATAATGATACATGTAGGCATCTATTGGTTTCACCTTAATTTTATGGTCATTCTTCCGAAATCCCTGCGCATCACGATAAGAGCGGACTTCTTTATCATACTTCAAAACGCGTATCTCGTTTCGATACCATCTCCTAGAGCTTGCATAGTAATCATACGATCCATAAAAATGAATGTATTTCAGTAGCAATCCCTCCACTTCTTTTTTATCCAAATTAGCTAGCATAGCTTGCTTGATGATTGGCAAATAAGACTCATGCACACACTCATCTCCCTGAATATAAAATGCCCAGTCGGTATCTTTTGATATCGCATCATAGGCCTTATCCGTTTCTAGCGCAAAGGTCTTTCCCCCCTGCCTTAACGTATCGTCCCACACCGTTTCAATAATTTTAATTTTTGGAGAATCGATCCCCTGCACAAGGGACAATGTTTCGTCATCAGAACGACCAACGGCTACTACAAATTCATCACAAATAGGCAATATAGACCGTATGGCTTCCACAATGGAATAATCATTCTTGATCGCATTACGAATAAATGTGAATCCAGAAACCTTCATTTTTTACTTCAACGTATTTAGTTTGTTACTAAGCTCATCCACCTTCTCTTTATTTTTTTTGATGATGTAATATTTTTTCAGATTCTCCAGAGCCAGACGAGAAGATGGATCTAAATCAGCTGCTTTTTGCAGATAGGGTAAAGCAATGTCAAATTGAGTAGAGGCCTTTTTAATCATCTCATCATATTCTTTTTGCTTACTTTGTGGTAGTTTATTTGCGGTATTGTAGGTATCTATTCCTCTGTTAAGTAATATTCCACCAACATTTAAATACGCATTGGCATAATTTGGATCAAGCGCAATTGCATTCTTGTATGCCTCCTCTGCTTTCGCATAATCATTGATAGCACTATAAGCGATACCCAAATAAAATGGATATAATTTATCCGTTGGATTTCTTTGAACTTGATCAATAATTTTAGCAATCACCTCTTTTTGTTTACCACTCATCAAACTGAGCTCAATCTCTTGCGTTGCCAAGGCCACGTCGTTCCCGTATCTGATTGAACCTTCTGAAGCCACTCGAATAGCGGAAACAGTGTCTTTTTGAATGGCATACATCCGAGAAAGGTCCAAATAAATTTGTCGATTTGAGGAGAAATTGGTTTTAATCAGTTGCTCATAATTCGGGATGGCTGCTTTATACTTTTTTGCATTGACAGCTGCTAGTCCACTGTAATAAGTAAGCGTAGTATCACCTTGTTTATAGATCAATGCTTTATTGAATGCAACATACGCATCATCATACTGAGACGATTTATAGGCCTTAATCCCCAAATTAAGCTCAGACCTTGATATAAGTGCGCCAGCCCGATCAATATTCACTTTATTCGCGCCAGTTTTATCTAACTCAACTCCTTTTTTAAGTGCATCTGAAGCTTCAGTGGTCAGTGACTCTATTTTAGCGACAACGGAGTCAAGCAAAGCAACATCTGCATAAATTAATGCCTTATAAACCCAAGCCGAGGGATCACCAGAGGTTTTTTCATGCAATACAGCCTTATCTATTGAGACTTTTGCTATTTCTAAATCAGTTGAACCCAAGCCATTCGCGTTGAATTGCTTTAACTCAGCGTATTTTTCATAACTGGATTTGGCATTTGCCAGTTCTCCTCTTTGTGCAAATGCCAATTGTGATATGACAACTGGCATAAGGGCAATAATTAAATGTTTGGCTTTCATGTGTAGGAATTTTTGAATCGAATGTTAACGAAAATATCAAATTAAATTGCGCAAAATCAGCATCCGCCAATAGTACAAATAAGACTCCTTTTTTGAGCTCTAGAATTTAAGGAAAGCTAAATAGGTCACTGACCCATTTAGCTTATTATTAGCTTATATTATTTTAATTATTTGGAATCAGTGGTTGTTGCATGCTTTACAACTGCCCCTCCAGCAGTTAGACCTAATGCGCCTAAGCATGCTGAAAGTGTAATGATTACTACTGTTTCTATAAAAATACCTCCATCGCAATTTTTCATCCTACTAAAGGGCATTTCTTGAATACCCATTGATTTTAAATTTTTCATCGTTTTTGCTTTTCAGGTGATAGTTGAGATCCTATTCTAACTATTTTAAGTAGTAGGTTTACTATCTATTATGCAAAAAAACTAATCTAATTTATAACTCACTTGGCAGATTATCTTGTTCCGTAGCACTTTCAGAGTTATTGGTGTTATCTGATTCCCCCTCTAAATGATCACCTGGTTCCACGACGTCATCCTCCTCACGTTCCACTTTTGCAATGGAAGCAATGGAATCGTCACCTTTGAATGTAATTAAGCGTACACCTTGTGTGGCACGGCCCATCACGCGAAGCTGGTTTACACCAATTCGAATCACAATACCCGATTTATTAATGATCATCAAATCATCCGCATCAGTCACATCTTTGATCGAAACTAACTCACCTGTTTTGTCGGTCACATTGATGGTTTTAACACCTTTGCCACCACGATTGGTTACACGATAGTCTTCAATGTCGGTACGTTTTCCGTAGCCTTTCTCTGATACCACAAGCACAGTAGTCTCCATACTATTGATACTGATCATTCCAACCACCTCATCTAGATCGTGCGCCAATGTAACTCCTCGCACACCTGTAGCGGTACGGCCCATCGGACGAACGGTTGATTCATTGAAACGTATCGCTCTACCTGAACGTAATGCCATCACAATTTCGCTGCTTCCATCGGTCATGCAGGCTTCGAGCAGTTGATCGCCCTCGTTGATATTGATCGCATTGATTCCATTGGCACGTGGACGAGAGTATGCTTCAAGCGAAGTTTTCTTGATCGTTCCTTTTTTGGTGCACATGATGATAAAGTTGCTCTCCAAATAAGCCTGATCTTTCAGATTAACTACTTTGATATAGGCTTTAATATTCTCTTCTTTCGGAATATTGATCACATTCTGAATCGCTCGTCCTTTGCTTGTTCGTGTTCCTTCCGGGATTTCAAATACGCGCAACCAGAAACAACGCCCTGTCTCCGTGAAGAACAACATATAATTATGGTTAGACGCAATCACAATGTGTTCAATAAAATCTTTATCTCGCGATTGCGACCCCATCGATCCCTTTCCACCTCTTCCTTGTCGGCGGTATTCCGTTAAAGCGGTACGTTTGATGTATCCCTCATGCGATATGGTAATCACCACTTCTTCATCAACGATAAAATCTTCCATCCGCATATCGTCTGCAGAATGAGTGATCGAGGTTCTACGTTCATCACCAAATTTATCACGTATCTCAATCAGCTCATCTTTGATGATTTTCATCCGCAAGCCTTCATCCGCCAGAATGGCTTTCAACGCTTCGATTGTCTTCATCAATTCAGCATATTCTTCTTTGATCTTATCGCGCTCAAGTCCGGTTAAACGCCTTAAGGTCATGTCCAAAATAGCTCTGGCTTGAATATCAGACAAACCAAAATTTTGAATTAACCCCATGCGCGCATCTTCTGGCGTATCAGATGCACGAATTAATTTGATCACTTCATCTAAATGATCCAGGGCAATCAGTAAACCTTCTAAAATATGCGCTCGCTTTTCTGCTTCCGACAAATCATATTTGGTACGGCGGACAACCACTTCGTGGCGGTGATCCACAAAATGCCGAATCATATCTTTCAGATTCAGCATCATGGGACGGCCATGAACCAAAGCAATATTATTTACACTGAAAGAGGTTTGCAGTGCGGTGTATTTAAAAAGATTATTGAGTACAATCGACGCATTGGCATCACGCTTAATTTCATAAACAATGCGCATCCCATCACGATCCGATTCATCACGTATTTCGGATATACCTTCAATTTTTTTCTCATTCACCAACTCAGCAGTACGCTCGATCATGTTGGCTTTATTTACCTGGTAAGGAATTTCGTTGACGATGATTCGCTCACGATCATGTCCATAGGTTTCAATTTCGGCTTTAGCGCGCATCACAATCCGCCCACGACCCGTTTCAAAAGCTTCCTGAACACCCGCATAACCATAAATGATACCCCCTGTAGGAAAATCTGGGGCTTTCACATGCTGCATTAGTTCAGGTATTGTCACTTCTCTGTTATCTATATAAGCAATGATTGCATTCGAAACCTCTGTTAAATTATGAGGAGGCATATTCGTAGCCATACCTACGGCAATACCAGATGCACCATTCACCAATAAATTGGGAATACGAGAAGGAAGAACAGTTGGCTCCTCCAAAGAGTCATCAAAGTTGAGTTGAAAATCAACCGTCTCTTTATTGATATCAGACAACATTTCTTCCGCTATCTTTTGCAAGCGCGCTTCGGTGTAACGCATCGCTGCTGGGCTATCGCCATCTACCGAACCAAAGTTTCCTTGCCCATCAACCATTGGGTAACGCAAACTCCAAGGCTGAGCCATACGCACCATCGTATCGTAAACAGAAGAATCACCATGCGGGTGATACTTACCCAATACATCCCCGACGATACGAGCAGACTTTTTATAAGGTTTGGTACTGGTAACACCTAGGTCAAGCATCCCGTACAACACACGGCGGTGTACGGGTTTTAAGCCATCTCGAACATCAGGCAAGGCACGCGAAACGATCACCGACATCGAATAATCGATGTAAGCAGATTTCATTTCTTCTTCTATATTGATGGTGATTATTCGGTCGTTCTGCGGTACTAAATTTTCGTTTTCTGTATCTTCAGGCATGTTCTGTTTAATTTGGTTGCATGCAATTAAATTTGCACAAAAGCAGATGCGAAGTTAATAAAATATTAGTTTTGGATCTGGTATTTGGGAAAGTTTTAAGTCTTAACTGACGTAACGCATCAGTTCGCATTGAGATATGCATATAGCGTATTTAAAAAAGACATCAAGCACCAGAAAGTGATCGTGTTTAACTAAATGACGTTAGCATCGAGCCTATCGAAATGGAGAGGATTTAAGTGAGGCTTAAAAAAGCGGAGATTTATCATATCCCCCCCTTAAAAGCCTAATCTAGACTTGTATAATTTTCCTAACTTCGGCAGCTAATACCACGATATGATTTCTTTTGAACGTTTTACATTAAGCAATGGATTGAGGGTGCTGGTCCACGAAGACCAAACAACGCCCATGGCTGTGCTTAATATACTGTACGATGTGGGTGCGCGTGATGAGCATCCTGATCAAACGGGCTTTGCGCATCTTTTTGAGCATTTGATGTTTGGGGGTTCCAAAAATATTCCTGTTTATGATGAGCCTCTGCAACGTGTAGGTGGCGAAAACAACGCTTTTACAAGTAGCGATATCACCAATTATTACGTTTCACTGCCAGCCGTAAATTTGGAAACTGCTTTTTGGCTCGAGAGTGATCGGATGCTGGGTTTAGCTTTTTCGGAAAAAAGTTTGGATGTGCAGCGAAATGTGGTTTGCGAAGAGTTTAAACAACGTTACCTCAATCAGCCTTATGGCGATGTGTGGTTAAAGCTCCGTCCGATGGCATACAAGGTACATCCCTATCAATGGGCTACTATAGGCAAAGAATTGGCGCATATCGAACAGGCAACGATGAATGATGTGAAAGCTTTTTTTGCGAAACATTATCGCCCATCTAACGCCATTATGATTGTGGCAGGTGCCGTGAAAACGAATGATGTAAAAAAGCTCGCTGAAAAATGGTTTGGTGATATCCCGCAAGGAGAACAATCCCAGCGCAATTTGCCTGTCGAGCCCGCGCAAACTGAAGCGCGGAAAGAAATAGTAAAAGCCAATGTGCCACTCAATGCCATTTATATTGCTTTCCATATGCCTGCGAGGCACGAAGATGGGTATTATCCAGTCGATTTAATATCGGATATTTTATCTCGTGGCCATTCGTCTCGCTTGTTTTGCTCTTTGTTGAAAGATCAAAAATTGTTTAGTGAGATCAATGCCTACATGACAGGATGTTTGGATGCAGGCTTATTCATTTTGGAAGGCAAACCTTTGCCCGAAGTTTCCATCGAACAAGCTGAACAAGCAATTTGGTCGGAATTGGATAAATTAAAAACTGACTTAGTGACCGAGGATGAGCTCACGAAAGTGAAAAATAAAGTAGAGTCGACGATGGTGTTTTCAGAAATGAGTTTACTTGATAAGGCCATGAACTTGGCTTACTTTGAGCTTTTGGGAGATGCCGACCAAGTCAATACTGAAATAGAAAAATACATGGAAGTAAGTGCTGAAAATATCAGGCAACAGGCACAACAAATTTTTAGAAAAGAAAACGCGTCTACCTTATATTATTTAGCGAATTGAAGATGATTGATAGAGCATTGGCACCCGCATTTAAGCAGGTAGAAAATATAGAACTTATTCACGCAACCCCCCATGTGCTAAGCAATGAGGTAAAAGTATTTGTGATAGCTGGCGGAGAGCAGGAAATAGTACGTTTGGAGTTTATCTTCAGTAATGTCAACTGGGATAAGTCTAAACCCATACAAGCTTTTGCCACCAATACCATGTTGAACGACGGTACCAGTGAGTACACAGCCAGCCAAATTGCAGAAAAAACAGATTACTACGGAACCTTTCTAACCACGGAGTATGGTTATGATCAATCTACGGTGACTTTATGTACGTTGAACAAACATTTGGCTTCGACCTTACCAATTGTAAAAGCCATCCTTACCGACTCTATATTTCCTGAAAATGAGCTGCGAACTTTCGTCAGAAACCAGAAGCAAAAGCTGAGTGTCAGTCTGGAGAAAAATGATTTTTTGAGTCGGCGATTATTTAATAAAGCATTGTTTGGGAATACCTTGTATGGGCACGACACGCAAGCAAATGATTATGATGCATTAACTCAACAGGAGCTAAAAGAATATTTTCATCAAGCATACCAGCCGAAAAACTGTACGATTATTGCATCGGGCAAGGTAACAGATGAGACGCTCGAGCAAATAGACCAACATTTCGGTAAAGATTGGGGCAATAAGGCCACTAAGGGTATACTGAAAAATGATTTTGTATTTAATAAAGCCAGTGGTGGTGATCACTATCTGGAAAAACCAGATGCACTGCAATCAGCCATTCGTTTAGGACAAGTATCCGTTAATCGTGCTCATCCTGATTTTACGGGACTGCAGGTATTGAATACCATTTTAGGAGGGTATTTTGGTTCGCGTTTAATGGCTAACATCCGAGAAGATAAAGGTTACACCTACGGAATAGGTTCGGCACTAATGTCTTTTAAAAATACGGGTTGCTTTTTTATTACATCCGAAGTGGGTGTAGATGTTTGTAGTGCTACACTAAATGAGATTCAGAAAGAATTGACCACCTTACAACGAGAGCCAGTCTCGGCTAATGAGTTAAGTTTGGTACGTAATTATATGTTAGGTTCCATTTTAGGAAGTCTGGAGAATACCCTCTCGCATGCCGATAAGTTTAAAAATATTTATTTTTTCGGTTTAGGATATGCGTATTACGATCGGTACATCCAAACAGTTAGAACCATCACCGCTGATGAGCTACTGCAATTGGCCAATCAATATCTCCTGTTTGATGAAATGGAGAAAGTAATTGTGGGCAAGAAGTAATCAAGAAGTAATTGGGTAAGGGCAGAAGATTTTCTGCCCTACGCTCATAGCAATCGGAAAACTATCTTCAGAATCTCTAAGAGCCTGTTTAAAAATGAAAAAGGAATAATATTATAGGCCTGAAAAGCGATTGGAAATAGTCTTTTTTGTTGTGACGAAACTTCAAAAAAATGTATCCAAC
>CAIOLR010000062.1 GCA_903859135.1 uncultured bacterium
GACAGGGGATAATATATTATATTAGTATTTATTTTATAATTTTAG
This sequence comes from uncultured bacterium, assembly GCA_903859135.1. GTDB lineage: Bacteria > Bacteroidota > Bacteroidia > Sphingobacteriales > Sphingobacteriaceae > Daejeonella. The sequence goes on from CAIOLR010000062.1 coordinate 46, forward strand.
TTGATAGATTTTTTTTTATTTTTTCTGATGCCCAGTGTGCTGGTCCAAACCATAGTGCTGATGGATTTTTTTTTATCCAACCTAATGCTTTGTCTCCAAATTTTTTCCAAAATCCACCGTAACCGTAGTAGTGGTCAGTTCGTCGTGCTGCTTTTTGATCATCTAGAGCTTCTCTCCAAGTTAAACCATAACGCGCACGCGTTGCGTCCGTCCGTGGAACAAATTGCATTCCATATTCCTGAGCACCCATTCCTTTAGGTCTACCGTATGTGCGTCTTCGCATCATGCCGTAATTGCGGCGGCCATATGGCTGGCTATACCGTTGACTTCCGTAACGTTGAGACATGTTATCGTAGTAATAGTTTCGTGGATATGGTCCCAGTGGAGTTGGTTGGTTTTCTTCTTCTATTCGTCGTATTGATTGTTCTCTACCTAGTGGATCGTAATGATCGTCTTCGTCGTCTGTGGGCGATCTAGGCCTTCGTCTATTTTGTCTTTGTATTTGGCTGTCGAATAAATCTATTTGCGATTCAGACATTTACACATGACTGGTTTTTTTCTTCTTTATCTATAATGCAATCCGATTCACAACATAATGATTTGCATTTGTTAATATGTAGATGTAACATTAATTGCGATAGCAATGTTATTGATGTTATTATAATGGTGGCTACGTCTACCATTTTTATACATGTTAATTTTAAATTATACCTTAATTTGTGACTATAATGGAATAAGGCCCTTGACTCTTTAAAAAAAATATACAATTTTTTGCTGACTGAAAAAAATTCCAAAAAAATTTCGATAAGGATTAAAGCCATGCCTCAGGTTCTATTATTACCCTGAGGCTTGGCTTTGGCTTATTTACCTCCGTACACTAAAAATTTGTATGTTTTACGGACTTTTGTCGCAGTCGCTCTCGATACTTATAGTTATAAAAAATTTATTTTTTTATGTCACGTGTCCCACGGGTGACCATAACCTACTTATAGTAGGAGGACAGTTATGTTCTAAACAAATGCACTTGATCCATTGTTTTCTGGTTGTGCGGAAGTTTGTCCGTTTATCTGTTCAATTGTAATATCTACCCAACTTGGTATTTGCAAACTTGCATCTAGTGGATTTGTGTTAATTAGGAGCGACGGTTGTTGACTTGCATTTCCCATGAACATCGTTAGTTGTGCTGTCGTTAAGGATGGAGCGTTTACTTGGTAAAACACTTGTGTTTCTGAAATTGAGTAGTTGTTTGCGTTACTTGATGCTGTAAATGATGGGTTGCATCTTGATAGTATACTGGTTCCTGGAATAGGCGTAGCTGTTATTGTATTTAGAAACTGTGCACTTCCACTTCCTAAGTCCCATTGTTGATCTCCTGTTTGTAGATTTAGATTCGGATATGTTTCTGTCGTCAGAAATGAAGTGCTTACAGCTGTTTGGTAAAACGGTACTCCTGTTGTGTATACTAAAGCTTTCGTTGTTGCACTTCCTTGATAGTATGCACATCCCCATTGTGTTGCATATAGTAAGTCGTTGCCATTGCATGGTCCTGGTATAATTGTTCCTGGTAAACATGGATACAAGAAGGCGCCTTGGTTACTTGGAGCTGCTCCCGTGTAAAGAGTTGTTAGCTGTATAAATTTAGCCGTTATTTTGTACGTTCCTAGTATCGTACTTGATGGGAATCGTATCGTTACGGCATATGGTTGACTAATTGCTGAATTTACTGTTTGTTGAGGATATACTGATAATGTTGCACCTACGTTGTTGTATTGTACTGTAGGGTTTGCATTCGTCTGTATTAATCTTTGTCCGGCAACTGTTGGTTGTGGATTAAAACTTACAAAAATTCTCTGTCGGTTTATGTTGAAACCTAGAAGTGATCCGTAAAGCGACGCTCTTGATAATTTTATCGTGTAAGACACCCACAGTTCTCCCAAAATTACAGTTGAATTTGTACCGGCGTCACCTGGAATTGGCACTCCTTCGCTTGCGATTTGGAATAAACCTTGATCCGTCCATCGTAGTTCTGATTTCGGTACGGGTGCTGTTCGTATATAGCTTAAGTCTGTTGTTGTATGAAATTTAGCGCATTCGACTCCGTGTCGTTGTCCTAATGAAGGTTTTGCTGATTGTGAATACTGATAGTTTTCCATTTGATTACTGTTAATAAATGGTGACGCTGTTGGGTCGTAATCTGTTGCCATGATTATTTTTCCTAATTGGTTGCCTGCGTTTCCACCTGCTTCTCCGCTCATAGGCACGAATTGGTAGATTAATCCCATTATTTTGTATAAAGTAAAGTTTTGCGCTAGCTGTGATACAAAAGGAAATGCTGATGCTAAACCCGGATTAATTGGAAATACATCGTTTTTGAAAGCTGATGCACGTCCTGACATACCGCTTGCTACGACGTTGGTTATAAATTCTCGTCGTACAATTACAACATCACCGCTTTCGTCAATAGATCCATTTGAGTTATCAAGAGTTACTGGAACGGATGCTTCTGCCATTGTGTCTTCTACAATGTCGTTTGAATCTACTCCTACACCGTATTCACCTTCGCCATAAGCTCTGTCTATAATTGCATTTCCTGCGGTACCTAATGCCATTAATCCTGGTCTACCGCTCATTTGTGCTTTTCGTGCTACTGCTGTTGCGATTTGTCGTCCAAAGTTTTTACCTATCCATTTTCC
>CAIOLR010000063.1 GCA_903859135.1 uncultured bacterium
AACTCTTCCGTGTATAAATAATCGATACCATGTTCAACTTTTGGTTTGATGGAAATAGCTAAATCTTTGGTCATTTTTCCAGCTTCTACCGTTTCAATACAAACTTGCTCGAGTGTGTGACAAAAGTCGATTAATTCTTGATTATCATCCAATTTACCTCGAAACTCAAGTCCTCTAGTCCATGCAAAAATAGACGCTATCGGATTCGTAGATGTTGGTTTTCCAGCTTGATGATCGCGATAATGTCGTGTCACGGTACCGTGTGCAGCTTCTGCTTCCATCGTTTTCCCATCTGGAGTAACCAAAACAGAGGTCATTAGTCCCAACGAACCAAAACCTTGTGCTACTGTATCCGATTGAACATCCCCATCATAATTTTTACAAGCCCAAACAAAATTGCCATTCCACTTCAAAGCAGAAGCTACCATATCATCAATCAAGCGATGCTCATAGGTCAAATGATGAGCATCATATTGAGCTTTGAACTCTTGCTCATAAATTTCTTGAAAAATATCTTTAAATCGACCATCATACTGTTTTAGGATGGTATTTTTAGTTGACAGATACAAAGGCCATTTTTTAATCAAAGCTTGATTAAAGCAAGCACGCGCAAAACCACGAATACTTTCATCTGTATTATACATCGCCAAGGCAACACCATCACCTTTAAAATTATATACTTCAAAGGATTGCTCTTTGTCCCCATCTTCAGGTGTGAAGGTAATGGTGAGTTTACCCTTTCCTTTCGTTAAAAAATCAGTTGCACGGTACTGATCTCCAAAAGCATGCCGACCAATACATATGGGTGCAGTCCAGTTAGGAACTAGCCGAGGTACGTTACGCATCACAATTGGCTCACGGAAAACAGTTCCATCTAAAATATTACGAATCGTTCCGTTTGGCGATTTCCACATTTGTTTTAGGTCAAACTCTTTTACTCGTTCTTCGTCTGGAGTAATTGTTGCACATTTAATACCCACACCATATTGCTTGATTGCATTTGCGGCATCAATGGTGACTTGGTCATCTGTTTGATCACGATGCTCCACACCCAAATCATAATATTTAATATCGATGTCTAAGTAGGGGGTAATTAATTTATTCTTGACGAACTTCCAGATAATTCTGGTCATTTCATCTCCATCTAATTCTACGACAGGGTTGGTTACCTTAATTTTTAGTTTTGACATATTTTCCCTCTTATGTATGTTTTTGCTGAGGGGACAAAGATATAAATTTTGATTTTTGCAGTATCAGACGTTGCTTGATTATCTATTATATAAATTTTCAGTGGATGCCACCCAGAACAACAATGTCATCGTATTTATTTTGCCACTCTTGAAATTCTTTTGAACCAAGAAAGCTGGATTTAATTTGCACCCCTTTACCAGGAGTGATATGGTTTTGCAAAATAGACCTTGAATTCGAGTCTTGAATAAAGCAATTGCTTGGAATATTATGTGGAGGGTGGAAAAGGGAGTAAGCCTTAACAGTAAGTCGAGATACCTTAAGCGAAAGGCGGGGGGAGGTTTTGACGGCTGATTATCTGATTTAAATTGGATGTTTTATAGCCTTTTAAAGGCTGTTTAAAGGGGTTTGTTTTTCCCCCTTTTTTCGTAGTGGTTTTGAAGAGTTTTCTTCCGATTTGAGGGGTGTTTTTTTGCACTTTTGGTTTTATCGATTATAATGTTAGGCTACAGCCAGGGCTGGGTATCGTTTCTTTATGAAATAAAATCCACCAAAAAGAACAAGGCCATACATCATATCACCGATAAGCATATTTCTTAAAAAGGGTAAGGCCATGACATATGATGTAACGATGCCTGTCAGGTTGTGAGTATATAAATATGGTGAGTATAGGTAAGCAAAATTGGTGATCAAGTAAAAAGCAAGTGTGCCGACAATTGAAGATAAAGTGATACTTGTGGGGGTGATATGATCACGAATAAGTACACCACATGCTACCATAACAGTAAAGCCAATGTAAACCGTTAAGTCAAATCCATAACCAATAAATACATCGGATATGGTCATTGCAGCCAGCGGTATTGCGAATGCGAAACGATTATCCTTAAACTGTGACCCAGCAAAAATAGCCAGCGCGCCAATAGCGGTAAAGTTCCAAATGTGAGGTATAAATAGGGGCAGAGCTCTAGTGCATGCTGCAAATAGCACCAATAGGCTAAGCACGATAAAGCGGGGTGATTTTATTTGTTCGATCATTTCACAAAAGTACTTTTTTTTCTCATTTCTTGATATCCCTCATTTTTGCTTCAAAATGGCGTTTATTTGGCCAAATAACGAACAGAATTTTATTTTTTTATTGATAATAATTTGCTAGTTATAATGCATTTGTATTTGTTATTTAATGTATTACATTATCATTTGTTTAAGGTCTGTTCGAACAATATGTATTTTTGACAAAATAAAATTTTGT
>CAIOLR010000064.1 GCA_903859135.1 uncultured bacterium
ATAGATTTTTATAAAAAAAATGAATATAGAATAATATTATTTATAACTTCTTGAAATGACATGTTCATCAATTGATCCGTGTATGGATTGGGATAACTGTGATTATTGTCAAACGTTATGTATGATATGTGCTAAACAATTACAGCGTAAACCATGGATAGAAAAAAATGATGAGAATAATAATGTACAAAATCTAGAATCTAAATACCCCATGTGGTGGTTTTTTTGCAGTTATATGTGTTATCGAAAATGTGTATTTTCCAAATCTAATAGAATTGAAGATAATGTTTATTTAGCCAATGGAGGCTTACCGCATAAAAAACCTAAATTAGCATAAAAAAATGTTAAAAAAATAATATTTTATGATCTATTTATTTTTTTCTGATACATCTTATGTGGAATATCGGAGGACGCACGATCCATCACTAATCAACAAGAAATTAATAGCGATGGAGCATACAATTAATTCGACTGATGTACTTGGACTAATATAACTAGTAGACCACTTAAGATAAGTTTCACGAGCTCGTGAAATATTAAGATGACCACTTGGCTGATAACTCCTTGGAAATAGGGCGAAGTTAACAAACAATGCACCCGTATCTTCTGGAGTTGTTAGAGCGGTACCACCATAATGAAGTGGCATGTATTGATTAAAGAAAGTATCATTAAATGAATCAAAGATAGTAATACCATGTGATGTCAAGGATAGAGTATCAACTGTAGAAACTGGTAGATAATATTCTGGTGTAGTAATCGATTCAGATGAAGCAATTGCTTCAGTTCCTCCAACATTGAGACGAAGTGAGACTTCATCTTTTTGAACCGCATTAACCATCTTTGTAAGTCGATGCCAATCTCGCCAAACATATTGATTTCCAGAAACTCGTCCAGCTGAACTTCCTGTCATATTACTTGTATTTGTATTATTCCATCGAGGCCTGAGACCAACGAACATGTATTCAATGGGCCATTTAAGTTGTGACAACAACTTTTCTTCAGACACAGATTGACTACATGTTTGTGTATGTTGACGATACACTCGGATAAGAGAAAATCCAATTCGTTTAATATAAATATCATGGATTTCTGGATTCACGAAAATATTATTAATATACAATTCAATATTTTCGATAGTTAGATCGGAAATTCCATTTGTTCGGAAATATGGAGTGTATGTTGCACGATGTACATTATCGGAATCAATATCTTTTCTAACGAAAATACTTGGTGATTCATAAACCATATCACTCTGTGCTGCCAAATCAATAGTAATATACCGCTGTCCAAACGGAATACTAACTGATGGAATAGATAGACGCACATCGTCGTTGAACCAAAACCTCAATTTATTCCAAATTTCAAGTGGAGGTTGAACTGGTTTAGGTGTCTGTGGTCCATTTACAATACTAATAACTTCTCGACTAACATCATAAGACGTACTAACTGAACTAAGTGGTGCGGGTGAAGTTGTTACTTCCGCAACATAGGAAGCGTTAAATAGTCCAACTGTTTGATTACTTTGTCCTTTACCAAATTTGGTAATATTAGCAGGTGTATTTGAATCTGGATCTAGTACAGTAGCACTCTTAAGTGCCTTATAACCAGTCAATGGCACTTCTTGTCCAACCAACCTATCGTGTCCAATTCTTTTATGTGGAGGTGTGCAAAACTTTTCCAACATAGTTGGTACCATCTGATCGTATTGATCAAGTGGATTACCATTTACATCAAACTTAACAAGTTTGAATAGACGATTTCCCGGATACTCACAATACCTCACAAGATTACGATACGTTGAAGAATCAATGCGAGTTCCATTGATATCAACAAGAGTATAACTAACAGATGTATTAGTTGTACCATCTTCATTTTCTCCATCATTTGGATAAATAGAAGGGGTAGAAGATGTACCTGGCATACGAGTTGGTAGTGCTCCAGCAAGTGCACTCACCGCACTCAACCTCACACGACATACCATATCATGGAAAAAATCTCCAAACTGTGGAATGCTAAATGTAATTCCTGATCCTAGATTATTTGAACCATTTTGGGCGGTAACTTTATTATATTCGTATCCAATTGCAGCAAATGGCTTGAAATGTGCATTAACATACAAAATATGAGTACGTTCTAGATCTACTAGTGTAGGAGTGACATCTGAATTTCCAGCCTTGCTCCTAGCACACATAACATCTTTAATACGTTGATTAAGCAATTTAGTAGCCATAATCATCCTATCGGCCTTACCATCGTTGGCAATAAGTTTAAATACGGCTCCGGCTGACATATTAAAAGTTCTCTTTTAAACTTAGCA
>CAIOLR010000065.1 GCA_903859135.1 uncultured bacterium
ACGTTGACCATCACTTCATTAGATACATTAGATGTAGACGGCACATTAACAGTCACCGTAGTTACAACAGCTACTGGCGGCCGTGGTGGAGCCATCACCTTTGACGTCACTTCTGGTAGTGGTTCAGCAACAGTAGATCCAACCACAGGTTTCTTAACGGCTATTAGCAGTGGTACGGTTACCTTAACAGCAAGTTCAGCAGGAGATACAGATTATGGAGCTGTTACTACAAGTCAATTAATTACGATCGCACAAGCTACACCTGTTTTGACCATTACCTTGCCAGGTACATTAACATTTGGTAACCCAGGCTTAACTGCTACGACGACTACAAGTGCGACTGGCGGTAGAGGTGGTGTTATCACTTATTCAATTACAGCAGGTAGTGGTTCGGCAACAGTTGACTCCACAACAGGGTTTGTTGAAGTAATTAATGCTGGAACTATTACGATAACAGCAGAATCAGTAGGTGATGCTGATTATAATGCAGCGACTACGAACCTTGCACTTACAATTGCTAAGGCTACCCCCGTGTTAACATTTACTTCGGCGTCTTCTGTTAACGTAGATGCGACGCTTCGTTGTTCAATAACTTCTACAACAAGTAATGGAGGCACAGTGACTTATAGCGTTATGTATGGCACAGGTATAGCCATTTTAAACTCAGGAACGAGTGGTATACTTACAGGAGTTCAGGTTGGTAATATTGTTTTAAAAGCTACATCTGCACGTAGTGCCAACTATAACCCAGTTTCAGTTACTCAAACCATTGCGATAACTAAACCTACACCAACGCTAAATATCACTTCAGGGGGTAGTGTAATTGTAGGGCACACGTTACAGACTGTAGCAACTACTACTGCAACTTATGGAAGAGGTGGTGCAAGAAGCTATGCAATTACTGCGGGTAGTGGTTCGGCCACGGTGAATGCAAGTGGTTTAGTTACAGCTGTGAGTGTAGGTACAGTAACGGTAACAGTTACTACTCCAGGTGATGCAAATTATGATGCTGCTACAAGAAGCAAACTGATTACCATTACGAGTAGTTGCATGTTGATGGCAGAGCATCCAGCTAAGACAACACCTGAAGAAAACAATCCATCATTGATTCAGAATCCAACTGCACTTGCTCCTGAAGACATCACCAGTCCAAATACCGATGTCGTTGATCAAGGACTAGTGATTCCGCAAGCTTTATCTCCAAATGGCGATGGGTTTGATGATTTGTTTGAGATACAGAATATTTCAAAGTATCCAAACAATGAGCTTATCATAGCGAATAAGAAAGGAGAAGCTGTATTTAAAGCTCATGGATACGATAACCAGACAGTTATTTTTACAGGAAAGTCTAGTACAGGAGCTGAACTTGAGAATGGTATGTATTACTACTTACTCACATTTTATAATAATGGCCAAGTGAATACCTTAAAAGGCTATTTTAAATTGAAAAAGTAGTTGTATAGCCCTTTAGATTTCTGTTGAAGGAGATCAGAAGTGTTAAAATGTAATGCCTGCCCGTAGAGCGTACCAAAAGGTAGCTCTGCTGGCAGGCATTTTTTTTGGTATACGTTGTGAGTGTATGATAAATTGATATTGGGCATGCCCCTTCGGGTCGGGCTATGCGTTTCAAGTCCTCGCTCCGCTGTGGGCTTTTCACTGCTATCCCTCATGCAAAAAGGAACTATCAGTAGCTCCAATACACATTCGCCGCCTCCCCACTCATGTATATTAATATAGTCTCGTAACAAAATGGCTTGTAAATCGTTTAGTAAAATAGCTGTGCTGCATAGCACATGGAAGAACTCTAAAGTTTTATCCTGGAGTGTATATGAGCCTAGTACGTATTACAGCAATAAAGCCCATTATAAAATCACATACGAATCAAAATTTAAAAATAAAGACCTATGAGAAAAAATTTATTCAATGGAATTTTTAGAGTTATTTATAGTAGCATATTAAGCTTAGTTACGTTATTCACAGGTGCTCAAGCTGAGTCAATAAGAGGCCAGAGTGATTATTATTCGGCCACGACAAGTGAAAATACTATGGTTAAACGATCCACGCCAGTCTTAAAGATTATTTCGAATAATAGCTTAGATGTGGACGAAATATTAAAAATCAAGGTAAAAAGTACAGTCATCGATGGTTTAGGGGGAGCATTTCGCTATGCTGTTATTGGTGGTAGTGGCTCTGCAACAGTAGCTACTGATACGGGTTTTCTTACAGCGATTCATGCAGGTACCGTAACACTAACGGTTACTTCATCAGGCGATAGTGAGTATGATTCAGCTACAACGTGCCAACAAATAACAATAAATCCAGCTATTCCCGGATTAACGATTCTCTCGGGTAGCACACTTGCTGTAGACGAAACGATGATGGCAACGGTGCAAACTACTGTTTCCCATGGTCGAGGAGGAGCAATTGCTTTTTCAATCAGCACTGACGATGGTTATGCAAAAGTGGATTCTCGCACAGGCTTGATTACAGGAATTACAGCAGGTGCAGTGACTTTAACAGCTACCTCAGCAGGCGATGGTGATTATTATCCAGCTACGACAAGTAAAAGGATCATGATCAAACGAGCTGTTCCAATCTTAAGGATCGTTTCGGGGAATGTCTTGAATGTAAACGATAGTAGAAGGGTTAATGTAACAAGTACCGCGACTCAGGGTTTAGGGGGAGTATTTCGCTATGCTATTATTGGTGGTAGTGGCTCTGCAACAGTAGACACTGATACAGGTTTTCTTACAGCAATTAGTACAGGTACCGTTATATTAACGGCTACCTCAGTAGGGGATAGTGACTATCATTTAGCGACGATGAGCCAACAAATAACCATTAATCCAGCCACTCCCATGTTAACGATTACCTCGGAGGACACACTTGCTGTAGATGGGACGATGACGGCAACAGTGCAAACAACCGCTACCGATGGTCGTGGAGGAGCAATTACTTTTGCAATCACTACTGAGGATGGTTATGCAGAAGTAGACTCATACACTGGTGTGATTACAGGAATTACAGTAGGTGCAGTGACTTTAACAGTTACCTCAGCAGGCGATGGTGATTATAATTCAGCCACAACAAGTCAAAGGATTATGATCACACGAACCACTCCAATCTTAAAGATCGTTTCGGCTCATGTATTGAGTGTAGATGACATTCTGAGAGTTAATCTAACAAGTACCGCTACTCAGGGTTTAGGAGGAGCATTTCATTGCGCTGTCACGAATGGCACTGGTTCGGCAGTGGTAGACCCTAGTAGGGGTTTGCTTAAAGCAATTAGTGCGGGCACCGTCACATTAACGATCACCTCGGCAGGCGATAGCGATTATAATCTAGGGACAGCGAGTCAGCAAATAACAATTCTTCCAGCTACTCCCATATTAATGATTACTTCGAGTACTAGACTTGCTGTAGACGGAACCATGACTGTTACTGTTAGAACGACTGCTACCGGTGGTCGCGGAGGAGCAATTACTTTTGCAATCACTACTGAGGATGGTTATGCAGAAGTAGACTCATACACTGGTGTGATTACAGGAATTACAGTAGGTGCAGTGACTTTAACAGTTACCTCAGCAGGTGATGGTGATTATAATTCAGCCACAACAAGTCAAAGGATTATGATCACACGAACCACTCCAATCTTAAAGATCGTTTCGGGTAATGTTTTGGATGTAGATGATAGTAGAAGAGTTAATGTAATAAGTACCGCGACTCAGGGTCTAGGTGGAGCATTTCGTTATGCTGTTATGGGTAGTGGCTCTGCAACAGTAGATCCAGATACAGGTTTACTTACGGCAATTCACGCAGGCATAATAACCTTAACAACTACTTCAGCAGGCGATAGTGATTATTATTCAGCTACGACAAGCCAAAAGTTAACCATTCGTCCGCGTACACCTCTGTTGACGATCACATCTGGTAATACCCTTCAGGTACATGGGACATTGGCGGTTACAGCCACTACCAATGCGAGAGCTGACCAAGGAGGAGCAATAATGTTTATGGTGAGCAATGGAAGTGGATATGCCGTATTGGATCCTGATACTAAATTGTTGGTAGGGGTAAGGCCCGGAACAGTTATGTTGATGGCAATTTCTAAAGGCGATACTGATTACAATATGGCTGTTGCAAGTCAATTGGTCACAATCAATGATGCGATGTTGGCAAAAATTGAACCTACGTCGCCTATTTCTGAACCTGATTTTGTTGACCAAAGAGTGCTAGTCCCCCAGGCACTCTCTCCAAACAGTGATGATTTTAATGATGAATTTATTATTCAAAATATAGAGAAATACCCTGATAATGAAGTGGTTATAACCGATAGAAGAGGGGAGGTCGTATTTAAAGCTCAGAAGTATAATAACAATGCGGTTGTTTTTACCGGGAAATCTAGTATTAGTGGCGCTGAATTACCAGAAGGAGTATATTATTACAACGTGATGCTCTATGATCGAGGTGAATCGAATAGATATGTAGGATATTTCAAATTGAGGAAATGACGGGTTTATATGTGGGAAACTCCTCTTGGAGTTTCCCACATTCTAACAGCTATCCGTTTTGTAAATGCATCTTGATTCTATCTTCAAACAGAATGTATAGCTGAGACAAAGTTAAGTTCCAATGATGTACAAGGGTGCGAATATTCCTTTTTATCCATTCATCGACTTGCCTGCGTACATCCCTTTATTAAACTTTTAAAAGTCAAATTCTTGCTTCTCTGTCATCATATTATCCTTGCTTTTTTAACCTTGACACAGTTCAGTTTACAGCACAGTCTCAAACGAGATGGATGTCTTCCTTTATTCTTTTTTCTAATTCTTCCACTGTTCGAAGTCAGAGCCTTTGAATAGCAAATTTTATAGAAAGTCCTTATTTTTTCGTGTATTAGATCTTACAGAGTATTTGGTATTAAGTACCTTTGCGCCCATATTCACACCGTATAGTCAGCGGTTATACTCAGTAATTAATGCATATCAGACAAGAATTAGCGAAACGAATACTCGTAATAGATGGTGCTATGGGCACCATGATCCAGCGTTATCAATTAACGGAAAGTGATTTTCGGGGCGAACGATTTAAGAATCATCCATCTGATGTGCAGGGTAATAATGACCTTTTGAATATTACCAGACCTGATATAATCAAGGCTATTCATGCGGAGTATTTAAGTGCGGGGGCCGATATAATCGAAACCAATACGTTTAGTACGCAACGTATCTCACTTGCCGACTATCAAATGGAATCGTTGGCTTATGAGTTAAGTTTTGAAGGTGCCCGTTTGGCGAAGGAAGTTGCAACTGAATTTACACGCAATAATCCCAATAAACCTCGTTTTGTTGCTGGCGCGATTGGTCCAACGAACCGAACGGCTTCTCTTTCGCCCGATGTAAATGATCCAGGATACCGTGCGGTTACTTTTGATGATTTAACTGAAGCGTACTATGAACAAATACGGGGGCTCATTGATGGTGGTGCCGATGTGCTGTTGGTGGAAACCATTTTTGATACGTTAAATGCAAAATCAGCTTTATTCGCTATCAAAAAATATGAACAGGAGATCGGTCGGAAAATCGAAATAATGATTTCGGGTACCATCACCGATGCAAGTGGGCGTACCTTGTCGGGACAAACGGTAGAGGCCTTTTTAAATTCCGTGAATCATGCTGACTTATTAAGCATTGGCTTAAATTGTGCATTGGGTGCAAAAGACATGCGTCCACACATTGAAGAGCTATCTGCAAAGTCGGCTTCATTTATCTCCGCCTACCCCAATGCGGGTTTGCCCAACGAGTTTGGGGCATACGACGAGGTGCCACATGAAACGGCGCATTTATTGGAAGATTTTATTGAAAATGGTTTTGTGAATATCGTGGGAGGCTGCTGTGGTACCACACCAGATCATATCAAATGTATCGCCGAAAAGGCAGCTCAATACCCTCCTCGAACCCCCCCAGTACCCGAACCTTTCTTGCGTTTAAGTGGGTTGGAAGCTTTAACATTAACATCCGAAACCAATTTTGTAAACATTGGTGAACGGACGAATGTCACGGGGTCTCCCAAATTTTCTAAACTCATTTTAGGTGGTGATTTCGAAGGTGCACTCGCTGTAGCTCGTCAGCAAGTAGAGGGTGGAGCTCAAATTATTGATGTGAATATGGATGAGGGAATGCTTGACTCGGAAGCTTCCATGGTGAAATTTTTAAATCTCATTGCTTCCGAACCCGATATTGCCAAACTACCCATCATGGTCGATTCATCCAAATGGACGGTGATTGAAGCTGGGCTAAAGTGTTTGCAGGGAAAAGGCATTGTCAATTCCATCTCACTAAAAGAGGGCGAAGAAACATTTAAAGAACACGCCAATAAAATCAAACAATATGGCGCAGCTGTGGTGGTGATGGCTTTTGATGAACAAGGGCAAGCTGATTCGCTGGCACGTCGCAAAGAAATTTGTCAACGTTCCTATACTATTTTAGTGGATGAAATTCATTTTCCTCCTCAGGATATCATTTTTGACCCCAATATTTTAACCGTTGCCACGGGATTGGAGGAGCACAATAATTATGCAGTCGATTTTATTGAAGCCACACGCTGGATCAAACAAAATTTGCCTTTGGCAAAAGTAAGTGGGGGAGTAAGCAATATTTCGTTTTCTTTCCGGGGGAATAATACGGTACGTGAGGCGATGCATTCCGCGTTCTTGTATCATGCAATCAAAGCTGGATTCGATATGGGGATCGTCAATGCGGGGATGCTAGAGGTTTACGAAGAAATTCCGAAAGATTTATTAGCGCTGGTAGAAGATGTGCTGCTCAATCGACGTGTAGATGCAACCGAGCGTTTGGTTGAATTTGCCGATACGATCAAAACAAAAGGAAGAGTCATCGTGAAAGATGAAGAGTGGCGTAAAAGCATTGTTCAAGATCGTTTATCGCACTCATTGGTGAAGGGAATTATCGACTATCTTGATCAAGATGTGGAGGAAGCGAGGCAGTATTATCCAAAACCATTGGACGTGATTGAAGGCCCATTAATGGCTGGAATGAATATTGTGGGTGATCTGTTTGGTGCAGGGAAAATGTTTTTGCCTCAGGTTGTTAAATCGGCACGCGTGATGAAAAAGGCAGTTGCCTATCTTTTGCCTTTTATCGAAGAAGAAAAGCGTTTGAATGCGAACAGCAACCAGCGAAAAAATGCAGGAAAAATATTGTTGGCTACCGTGAAAGGGGATGTGCACGATATTGGGAAAAATATTGTCGGCGTCGTATTAGCCTGTAATAATTTCGAGGTTATTGATTTAGGGGTAATGGTGCCTGCTCAGGAAATTATCCGTAAAGCGAGAGAAGAACAAGTAGACATCATTGGCTTGAGTGGTTTGATTACACCTTCGCTAGATGAAATGGTTCATTTTGCCAAAGAAATGGAACGTGAAGGATTTACCTGTCCGCTCATTATTGGAGGGGCAACCACATCACGTATCCACGCAGCGGTTAAAATTGCACCGAACTATTCGGGGCCGGCAATTCATGTTTTGGACGCCTCCAGAAGTGTCACTGTTTGCAGCACCTTGATGAATCGTGATACCAGAGAGGAGTATATTCAAAATATCAGTCACGAGTATAGCATATCTAGAGAAGCTCATTTGAATAAACGTACTGATAAACGTTTCAAAACAATTGAGGAAGCACGTGAGCTGAAATTTAAAATCAATTTAGAAAGCCATCGCCCACCTAAGCCTACGTTTTTGGGAACCAAAATTTTAGAAGATTTTCCATTGGCCGAATTGGTTCCTTACATCGACTGGACACCATTTTTTCATACCTGGGAGTTACGAGGTACGTATCCCAAAATATTTCAAGATAGTTTCGTTGGTACAGAAGCTAAAAAATTATTTGATGATGCACAGGTTCTTTTGGATCAAATTGTGCGTGAGAAACTTTTAAAAGCCAATGTCGTTATTGGTTTTTGGCCAGCAAATGCAGTGGCTGATGATATCGAATTATACACGAATGAAAGTCGTGAGCATGTATTTTCGACTATTCATACCCTTCGCCAGCAGTCGGAAAAGGCCAAAGGTGAACCTCACTATGCTTTGTCAGACTTTATTGCTCCCAAGGCGAGCTGTATTCCTGATTATTTTGGTGGTTTTGCGGTAACTACGGGTATTGGTTGTGATGAGCTGGTAGCCGAGTTTGAAAAACAACATGATGATTATAACAGCATTATGTTCAAAGCGCTGGCAGATCGATTAGCTGAAGCATTGGCGGAACGCATGCACGAACGAGTACGTAAAGAATACTGGTCGTATGCTGTTGAGGAGCGTTTAAGTAATGAAGAATTGATTAAAGAAAAATATACTGGTATCCGACCAGCACCGGGTTATCCAGCTTGCCCAGATCATACCGAAAAACATATTTTATTTGATTTACTCAATGCCGAAAAAGCAACAGGCATTAGGCTAACAGAAAATTTTGCCATGTACCCAACTGCTGCTGTCAGTGGTTTTTATTTTTCGCATCCCGAATCACGTTATTTTGGTTTAGGAAAAATCAATAAGGATCAAGTGCTTGATTATGCCAAACGTAAAAATATGTCTATTGAAGAGGCTGAAAGATGGCTTGCTCCCAATTTAGCGTATTGAGTGTTTGACAAACATGCACAATAGTTGTCCATCAAATTTTTCTATGTATTGGTTAATGGAAAGGAGCCTACAAGCCAGCCCGGCCCCCCCCCCCCCAATCGTGTGGTTTTATTATAACTGGAGTATTTTGATTTTATACAAACCCTATCTTTGTGCAAATAAAATTCTTTACTTAAAATCACTGGTTGATGACCATCGAAAAAGCCCAAAAAACAGTCGATACCTGGATAAAAACAACAGGCGTCCGTTATTTTAATGAACTAACCAACATGGCCATTCTCATGGAAGAGGTGGGTGAGGTGGCACGAATTATGGCCCGTCAATATGGGGAGCAATCCTATAAAAAATCGGATGAGGCTATTGATCTGGGTGATGAATTAGCCGACGTTTTATTTGTCTTGATCTGCCTAGCTAACCAAACTGGAATTAATTTAACGGAGGCGCTGGAAAAAAAATTTGGCTAAAAAGAGCATCCGTGATGCAAACAGGCATCAAAACAATAAGAAACTTAGCGGAAGTGATCTTTTGAACACCTATGAAAACAAATAATTGTGAAACTATCATGAGCTGCCGATTACAAACCCTGAATGATTAACCTAGCTCATGATCGCTTCATGGCTATTTAAAAACAATTAAATGCATGAAAAACTATCATCCGGATGCTGAAAGAAACCTCGACTGAACGTATTATTTTAGGCATCGATCCAGGTACGACTGTGATGGGATATGGAATTATTAAAGAAATAAAGACTCAAGTGAAACTAATCAGTTTGGGCGTTGTGAAATTGGACCACCTCGATGACCATGCGTTAAAACTCAAACGTATTTTTGAAAAAACAGTGGTTTTAATTGAGCAGTATCAGCCCGATTGTTTGGCTATTGAAGCCCCATTTTATGGGAAAAATATCCAAGTCATGCTCAAACTGGGAAGAGCACAGGGGGTTGCCATGGCTGCCGCACTCTCCAAAAATATACCCATCTTTGAATATGCTCCTCGAAAAATCAAACAATCTGTTACAGGAAATGGAAATGCAGGGAAGGAACAAGTTGCTGCAATGCTTAAAAATTTATTAAAATTTACCGAAAGCCCCGAATTTCTAGACGCTACCGATGGTTTAGCTGTAGCCGTATGTCACTCTTTTCAGAAAATAAACACTGGTGGGAAAAATAAAAATTACTCGGGCTGGGAAGCTTTTGTAAAAGATAATACCAAGAGAGTAGGTGGGAAGGGTACATCAATAACAAACCAGAAATAAATTGCTGATCAAAATTACTTATCGTACTTGTACCCTTTGTTCGAAGGTTAAAACTTCGAACAAAGGGTACAAGTACGATCATGGTCTTCTGACTATCTAAAAAGCCAGATGTTAGATCTTTTTATGGTGTTATCACTTGATGAGTAATGGCGAGCCTGATTTTTTCTGCAATTGTAGTGAGCTCTTCATTCGATGGTTTTAGTTTTTCTTTACTAAAATTCATATCACCTACTTGATTCATTGGGATAAGGTGAATGTGGACATGTGGAACTTCTAAACCAATCACAGCAACGCCTACTTTGATGCAAGAGACCGCTTTTTTAAGTCCTCTGGCTACGGTTTTAGCAAAATTCATTAAGCCTGTGTAGGTATCATCATCTAAATCAAAGATATAATCAACCTCTTTTTTGGGCACAACGAGGACATGCCCAACCGATAGCGGTTGAATATCTAAGAAGGCGAGATAGTCTTTACTTTCAGCTACTCGATGAGCTGTAATTTCACCAGAAATAATTTTTGAAAAAATAGATGGCATATTTTTTGTTTTTCGGTTTTAGATAGAGAAAAAAGAGCTCAAACTATCTAGAGATCTCGATGATTTCAAATTCGATTTTTCCTGCAGGTGCCATAATTTCGGCCTTTTCGCCAACAGATTTTCCCAGTAGTCCCTGTGCTATTGGCGACTTTACAGATATTTTACCCGATTTCAAATCAGCCTCCGACTCAGAAACAAGTTGGTAGGTCATGGTTGCACTATTTTTAATGTTTTTAATCTTGACGATGGATAAAGCCAACACCTTGGATGTGTCTAGTTTTGCCTCATCAATTAAACGTGCATTCGCTAGGGCTTCACTCAATTTGGATATTTTTGCTTCGTGGTGCCCTTGAGCCTCCTTAGCTGCGTCATATTCTGCATTTTCCGATAAATCGCCTTTGTCTCTGGCTTCAGCAATAGCTTTGGCGATTTGAGAGCGCCCCTCTGTCTTCAAAAAATGTAGTTCTTCTTTAAGTTTTTCTAATCCTTCTTTGCTGTAATAAGTTACCTCTGCCATAATCCTGTTTAGATTTGTGATACTACTATAAAAACAAACAAGACTATCTTGGTCTTTCCAATATAGTCTTGCATTTTGGTAGATGCTAAGGTACTATTTTTGATTTTAGAAATCCAAATTTAGTATTGAGAGGTGTATGCCAAATGTGCAGATTTAGATAAAAAGGGATTATAAATCTACTTAGCTTTATTCTTTTTACCTCGAGCACTATCTCTCCAAATGGAAGCGAAAGAATTAATAAAAGACCTAGAAGCCTCAGTAGAGTCAGAAATAACTTTATGGGCATCAGAATGCAATAAAATAGATAATGGTAATAAGCGGCAATAGTGCCATTTTACAACCGCTTTGCGGATATAATTGAAGTTGATCTACAAAACGCATAGCTGTTGAAATAGTTTAGTTTACACTCCCAGTGCCTATAGCTATGTTGCTATTTATGAACAGCTTATGGATTTTTTATTCTGCCAATACCTAATCTCTTCGCTGCCTATTTTTGTATTTTCCATTCTGAATTGAATGAAATTTAAATAGGTCCTGAGTTTTCGTCAAAACAACCCAATACAGCCAATGGTATATATTTTACCTCTGTCGCATCATGTTTGTCTCTGATTGAAATCAATCCCAGAATTCGGCCTTACCACCTCGTAGGTCATTTTCGCGCTGTATAACATCGAAAACACTTGTTTCGGCAAGTATTTTTAGTGTCGCATCTCTCACATCAGTGAAGACGTCTCGTATTCCACATGTTTTTTCGTCCTTACATTCTACGCAGCGGCTGTAAAAGTTCAGACTAACACAGGGAACCATGGCGATAGGCCCATCCGTAATACGCATGATTTGAGCCATAAATATTTCCTTCGGATCTTTATTTAATCCGTAGCCTCCTCCTGCTCCCTTTTTACTGTAAAGTAGGCCTGAGTTACGCATCAGCAGTAAAATTTGCTCCAAAAATTTTCTAGGAATACGATCCCTCTCCGCGATTGTGGAAATTTTCATCGGCGGTTTTCCATAATTTTTCCCAAGGATAATTATGGCTTTAATAGCGTATTTAGCTTTTTTTGATAGCATACTTAAAGTATAACCTACCTAAAGTTAATAAATTTATTTGTAAATACCTATTGCAAATACGGTTTATGTATCTCAAAAACACCTATGTATCATCGGTAGTGTATCATCTAGTCGATAATGTCACTAATAAATTATTTTTAATTTCATA
>CAIOLR010000066.1 GCA_903859135.1 uncultured bacterium
AATATATCGTAACCCAACCATTTGAAGTTTTAGGAAATCAAGGAAGTTTTGACATCAAAGCTAATCTTGATGGTGGTGGTATTACAGGTCAGGCTGAAGCCATCCGTTTAGCCATTTCCCGTGCTTTATGCGTTGTTGATGCTGAAAACCGTCCACCTCTTAAAGCAAAAGGATTAATGAAAAGAGATCCAAGAATGGTTGAACGTAAAAAACCAGGCCAGAAAAAAGCCCGTAAGAAATTCCAATTCAGTAAACGTTAATCTCAGGAGAACCAGACAATGGCAAGAACAACATATCAAGATTTATTGGATGCAGGTGTACATTTTGGTCACCTTACCCGCAAATGGGATCCGAAAATGGCACCGTACATTTTCATGGAGCGTAACGGCATCCACAGTATCGATTTAAATAAAACCATGACCCGCCTAGAGGAAGCGGCTGCAGCAATTAAGCAGATCGTGAAATCAGGTCGTAAAATTTTATTTGTTTCGACTAAAAAACAAGCAAAAGACATCGTAGTAGAACAAGCAAAATTAGTAAATATGCCTTACGTAACCGAACGTTGGTTAGGTGGTATGTTAACGAACTTCGCGACTGTACGTAAGTCGATCAAAAAGATGTCAAACATCGATAAGATGACTAAAGACGGTACGTTTGATGTGCTTTCGAAGAAAGAAAAGTTGATGATTCAGCGTGAGCGTATCAAGTTAGAAAACCTTCTAGGAGGTATTGCTGATTTGAACCGTCTGCCTGCTGCATTATTCATTATTGATGTAAAAAAAGAGCATATCGCTGTTTCTGAAGCATTAAAATTGAATATTCCCACTTTCGCAATGGTGGATACAAACTCAGATCCTTCCAACATTGATTTCCCTATTCCTGCGAATGATGACGCAACTAAATCAATTGCACTGATTACTGATATTATTATCACGGCAGTGAAAGAAGGTTTAGAAGAACGCAAACGCGATAAGGAAGAAGAAGCTGAGAAAGAAGCTGTTGCCGCAAAAACTAAAATAGACACTGAAGGCGATGCTGTTGTTGAGGTAAAATCAGAACATCCTACAAAACGCGCGCGTAAAGTGGTTGTAGCAGCAGAAAGCGCAAAAGCTAGTGAATCTGCGGAATAAGTAGAATTACCTAGATCTCCCTATAAAAAAAAGATTTATATTTAAAAAATTAACAATTTTCTCAGCTGTATTCGATTCATTGGATGTAGCTGAGAAGCTAAAAACACACAAAATGTCTACATTACAAATTTCAGCAGCAGACGTAAATAAATTGCGCCAACAAACTGGTGCTGGCATGATGGATTGTAAAAAAGCATTGACAGAATCGAATGGAGATTTTGAAGCTGCTGTTGATTACCTCCGTAAAAAAGGTGCCAAAGTAGCTGCAAGCCGTCAAGATCGTGAGTCTAATGAAGGTGTGGTTATTGCGAGAACTACAGAAAGTGGAAAACGTGGTTTCATCATTGAATTAAACTGCGAAACTGACTTTGTAGCTAAAAACGCAGATTTTATTGGTTTTGCAAATAGCATTATCGATTTAGCTATTTCCCATAATCCTGCTACCGTGGCAGATCTTTTAGCTCTAGACTTAAATGGAATTCAAGTATCCGATGCGATTTTAGATCAAACAGGTAAAATAGGCGAAAAAATCGGTATTTCTAAATACGAGGTTGTAGATGGAGAGAAGGTAATTGCTTACATCCATGGAAATTATCGATTAGGCGTTTTAGTTGCATTAAATGCGAACGTAGCGAACGCTGAAGAGGTTGGAAAAGATGTTGCCATGCAAATTGCAGCAATGAATCCAGTAGCACTTGATAAAGGTGACGTAGATGCGCGTACGATCGAACGTGAATTAGAAATTGCAAAAGAGCAAATTCGTGCCGAAGGAAAACCAGAGGCAATGATCGAAAAAATTGCAGCAGGTAAGTTGAATAAATTTTACAAAGATTCTACCTTATTGAATCAAGAGTTTGTTAAAGATCCGTCTAAAACAATTGCTCAGTTTTTGAATGATGTACAAAAAGATCTAACAGTTACCGCATTTAAACGTGTTCAACTAGGAGCTTAATAAGTACTAATGACCATGTTTTACTAAAGCATACATCAACTTGGGCTTGCCCCTTACCCCTCTATCTTTTTCATGAAAACTAAGGAACTTCAGTTTATATATATTCCTGGCACCATCTTGAATCACATAAAATCGATCTGCTCTTACGCCTATTGTTTCTCTAAGTGAAGAAGGCATGGTTATTCGCCACTTTGTACCTTGCTGCCCGATCGTTGCTAAAATTGAGCGTGCTTAAATTCGCTTCCTTAAAATCGTTGTAGGCCACGGTACTTGTCAAAACCTCAGCGACCTGAACACCACCTAGATGATTTATCATCACAAAATCTGAAAAAACATATGGAATAACACGAT
The DNA here is from genome assembly GCA_903859135.1 of uncultured bacterium. Taxonomy (GTDB): domain Bacteria; phylum Bacteroidota; class Bacteroidia; order Sphingobacteriales; family Sphingobacteriaceae; genus Daejeonella. The sequence goes on from CAIOLR010000066.1 coordinate 2,434, forward strand.
CTCTATTATTCCTATGATAGGTGCTTCGAGTCCATATAAAATCCCAGTCTTTTTTCGCTGGTTCTATATTGACAATACCCTTATCAAAAGATACATACGTAAAATGATATGTTGTGTTCTTCTCAACTACCAAAGTCTTATAATTATCGTCATTGATTTTAGCGTACGTGACTGTGTACCTTTATCGGAATGACGTAATACACGTATTTTCGTTACATTATCCACTACTGGGTCACCACCGCTACAAACTATATAAACCTTATTATCATCCTCACTCGCTGAAATTTCTTTGATTACAGTTTTGTCAAGATCACCAGATGAATCATCTATTAAACTCAATAGTGCCCTTCCCTTGACCTAGAGCTAGGTCGCTAAGATGAATTTCAGAAGGCTTTACGCTATTCAAATCGGTTTTATGCGTCATCATTGCAGATGTTCCAGTCATATGATTAATCATGATGCGAAATTTATCTCCATTATAAAATGCTAAATCCCAACTGGCACGAGCCACTGGGTTTAAAGTAGGACCACTCAAGCCAATAAATACAGCATTAAAATCTGCGGCCCCACCACCTCCTCCATCAAGCATCGGCATTTCGCAATCTGGTGGTGAATGACAAACTACTGTACGAAGTTTTGTTCGATATGAGCGATGTTTATAGCAACAAAAAATGGACACTTGGGAAGGAAAATTAGGCCAAAATTAAAAAGATCATTTCACAGTATCTGAAAGCGTAATCGTACGTTATAATCAGGAAAATGTTGATATTTTTGCCCCTATGAAATATAAACGTATCCTATTAAAATTAAGTGGTGAAGCATTGATGGGTGAGAAACAGTATGGTATAGATATCGATCGTGTGGCTCAATATGCGCGCGATATTAAGGCTGTACACGATAGCGGTATTGAAATTGCACTTGTCATTGGCGGGGGGAATATTTACCGAGGTTTAAGTGCCGAAAAAGCAGGAATGGACCGTGTTCAGGCAGATTATATGGGAATGCTTGCTACCGTCATTAACAGCATGGCTTTACAGGATGCACTCGAAAAATTGCAAGTAAAAACACGCTTGTTAACCGCCATCAAAATGGAGCAAATATGTGAGCCCTTTATTCGCCGTAGGGCTGTACGTCATCTTGAAAAAAGACGTATCGTTATTTTCGGAGCAGGTATTGGAAACCCTTATTTCACAACAGATAGTGCCGCTTCATTACGCGCTGTCGAAATTCAAGCAGACGTGGTGATGAAGGGTACACGGGTAGACGGTATCTATACCGCTGACCCACTAAAATACAGCGATGCTGTACGCTATGACGAAATTACTTTTCAAGAGGTTTATGACAACAATTTGAATGTGATGGACATGACTGCATTTACGCTTTGTCAAGAAAATAACTTGCCCATTATTGTTTTTGATATGAATAAGCCTGGTAATTTTATGCGTATTGCTAAAGGAGATCCAATCGGAACATTAGTGAAGGGTTAATACAGAAAAGAATACTATTTTTGCCAATCGAATGCAAACCACATGAATGATATTATAAAAAAACAGCTAGAGGATGCCCGATCACATATGGAGAAGGCCATTGATTTTTGCGATAGCGAATTAGTCAAAATACGTGCTGGCAAAGCAATGCCGTCCATGTTAGATGGTATTATGGTTGACTACTATGGAACTCCTACGCCACTGAGCCAAATTGGAACCGTAAACACGCCCGATGCACGTACCTTAGTCATACAACCTTGGGAAAAGTCGATGCTTTCGGTCATCGAGAAGGCGATTATGGAATCTAATATTGGTTTGAATCCACAAAATGATGGGGTTATTATTCGTTTGAATGTTCCACCATTGACGGAAGAACGTCGTAAAGACTTGGTGAAGAAAGTAAAAGAAGAAGTTGAAAAAGGTCGAATTGCCATCCGAAATATTCGAAAAGACGCGAACGAAAAAATCAAAAAATCAAAAACGGATGGTTCTTCCGACGATGAAATAAAGGTGGGTGAAGCCGAAGTGCAAAAACTGACAGACGCAAACATTATCAAAGTTGATAAGCTTGCCGAGATTAAAGAAAAAGATATCATGACTGTTTAGTCCAATTAGTAATATTTTTATTAAATACAAAAGGGAGTTGCGTCTATAAACACCATTCCCTTTTTTTATCTCCCCACCCATGTATCAGCTGATCAAACCACTGCTCTTCAAATTCGATCCCGAAAAAATGCATCATCTGGTTATCTCGGGTTTAAAAAAGATGAATCGTATTTGGGGCATAAAAGATCTAGTAAAGGCGAATTTTCAATTGCATGACCCTCGTTTAGAACGGGATATTTTCGGATTAAAATTTAAAAACCCTGTTGGATTAGCTGCAGGATTTGACAAAAATGCCAGCTCGATAGAAGAACTTGCCCAGTTCGGTTTCGGATTTATTGAGATAGGCACCGTTACTCCACTGCCCCAACCAGGTAATGAAAAACCAAGAATGTTTCGCTTGCCAGCGGATAAAGCGATTATCAATCGCATGGGATTTAATAATCAAGGTGTGGATGTCATTGCAGATCGCTTAAGTCGTGTTAAACGTAATGGACTGATCATCGGAGGAAATATTGGCAAAAACAAATCAACATCCAATGAAAATGCTGTTAACGATTACACCACCTGTTTTGATCGATTATTTGATGTAGTGGATTATTTTGTCGTCAATGTTAGTTCGCCCAATACACCCAATTTACGCGAATTACAAGAGAAGGAACCTTTAAAACATATCCTCAACACCTTGCAAGAGCACAATCGAAAACATCCTGTTTCTAAGCCTATCCTACTTAAAATTGCCCCCGATCTCACCCATTTACAACTAGATGACCTAGTTGACATTGTTCAAGAAACCAAAATCGCAGGAGTAGTTGCTACGAATACGACCGTTTCTCGAAAAAATTTATTTTCTGATCCATATTTAACGGCCCAAGTTGGTGGTTTAAGCGGACAACCTGTCAAACATCGGTCTACAGAAATCATTCGCTATCTGGCTTCAAAATCGAATAAATCATTTGTTATTATTGGGGTCGGCGGTATTCATTCTCCAGAAGATGCACTCGAAAAATTAGACGCAGGCGCCTCATTGATCCAACTATACACTGGTTTTATATATGAAGGCCCATCATTGATTAAACGGATATTGACAAAATATTTGAAACGCGTGGATTTGAAATATAATTAGTGGCGCTGCTGCATATTGTCCCCCTCCGCATGTCGTACTAAAGCCTGACTTTTAAATTCCTCAAACTTCATATTGTGTTTTAGTACTTCCACTAATTCAGAGGGGGCTACTTTAGTATGCCGAATATTGAAAAAATCAACATAATTGACACCTAGCTCTACGGCTGCATATTGAATTACAAATGCCACAAACTTAGTAGAATGAATGGTCGAATCTGAGTCTTTCTCTACGTATTTCTGAAATTCATGCCTTAACACATCTGGTGTTTTAGGAGGGATCAATCCTTTAAAAAAAAATTTAGCCGGCGCCTCGTCTTGAATCGCTGTCCGATTATACATGCCATCGGCCACAGTTGCTATTTTTTCTGCAAATAGCGGATCTTTAGGGCGGAATATATGGTACTGTTTATGATCCAATAGATGTCCTGCCCATTCACGGGACAAAGTACCAGCTCCAGATTCATCCCTTCCATTGGAATGGACAAGCCAATCCCCTCCAAGCCCTGCGATGATACCTCCATGCACAAAGTTTGCATACTTGATCGTGCCAGAAAGTTTCTGAGCATACCTAATTAACTTATCTTTCGTACTATCGTGTCCGATGAATACATCCCCTGGCTGTACATACACATGCGTGACTGTACTTCTAACTTTATTGTCATCTTTCATTTTTGATCTATCTCTCCATTAGACGCTAAAAAAACCATTTGCTAAGCTTTAAAAG